>JABFRG010000662.1 GCA_013141295.1 Polyangiaceae bacterium | reverse complement strand
CAACTGCAGCGCCCACGCCCCCACTCGCTCCGGTGATAACCACGACCTTTTCGGCAAAGTCTCGATTCGTCATGTGCACCTTGGTACGTCCGAAGGCGCCGGCGCGATTGTAGGGACCGGACATTTTCCGTCGCCACCGCCCCCGCCTTGTGGCCGGTGAGTCGCCGTGCAACAGTCGAGAGAGCGATGGATTCCGCAAACCCAACGTTCGCGCTCGCCCGCTTCATCGAGGACGTTCGCGACGTCGTCCCCGCTGCAGGTGCTCCGCTCGACGTGGAGCAAATTCCGGATGGCCGCACGACCCTCGTCTTTCGCGTGCTCGAAGCGGGACGCAAAGGCGACGTGGCGGTGGCCGGTCCGCGAACGCGCGCCAAGTCGAAGCATGCCATGGGCATCGCGCGGGTGGTGGTGGTGCAGTTCAAGCCGGGCTGGTCGGGATCACTCCTCGGCGTGGCCACGAACGAACTGACCGACCGCACCGTGCTCCTTGAGGACATCTGGGGCCCCGCCGGCGCCGACCTCTGTCGCGAGCTCCTCGAGGCGCCCACCCTTCCCGCGATCGTCGACCGTCTCGGGCGCGCACTGGCGCTTCGCAGTCGCCAGACCTTCGAGCCCGCCTCCGCACGTCTCGCGCGCCAGGCCGTTCGCTTGCTCGAGAACGGCGAGGTCCGCGTCGAGAGCGTCGCCACCCAGCTCGGCGTCACCGCACGCCACCTGCGCCGCGCCTTCACCGAGCACATCGGTATCGGTCCCAAGGAATACGCGCGCACGGTCCGTCTCCAGCGCGCCCTGCGAAGCGCCGCCACCTCCAAGGACTGGGCCCGCATCGCCGCCGAGTCCGGCTACTACGATCAAGCGCACCTCATCTCCGACTTCCGTCAGCTCGTCGGCGTCACCCCCGGCGCCTTCGCCAAACGCCACGCCGCATAGAGGGCTCGCAGCCCTCCCGTACGCGGCGCCAGCCCGCGGTTCTTCGGCTCCCCTCCCGCGTAGACGGCCCTCCCGTACGCGGCGCCAGCCCGCGGTTCTTCGGCTCCCCTCCCGCGTAGACGGCCCTCCCGTACGCGGCGCCAGCCCGCGGTTCTTCGGCTCCCCTCCCGCTTGCGGGAGGGGCTTGGGGGAGGGAACGGGCATAACAACGTGCTCGAACTAGCTCTCTCCGGGCCGCTGACACGCCACGAAGACACCACCCTCGATGACGAGCTCCACGCCATGCTCGACATCCCACGGGCATTCGCCACTCAAACTGACTCGGCGCCCATCGGCCTCGATGAGCACATGGGTGAATCGAATTTCCGAGACCGACGGCGCACGCGGAAGCCCGTACTCCGCAACGTGCGCAGCGAGGAGCGGTGCAGCGCTATCCAAGAATCCCGGCGCGAACGACCGCATCCGCGCGATGGCATCCAGCTGCGCCCGTGAAGGCAACGCAAGACGGCTCTCGGGCTGCAGGTGCAGCGTCAGGTTCTGCACGATGAACCCGACGTCGATGCGCGAGGACCACGCGTAGTCGTCGAGCACGAGCGTCCCAGTCAGTCCCGCCTCGCGAACCATGCGCGCCAACGCCTCGTCGTGCGTACGCATGAAATCCTCCAGCTCCCGCATCGACAGGTCTACGCCGGCCGGATCGAATACGTGGTGAGTCCGATAGAACGCACCAAGACGCGCGGCAAGGCGCCGAGCCAGTTCGTACGCAGGAGACGAGTCGCCCGAAAGGAGCGACATCTCGAAGCCACACGGTTGCGCACGCAGTCGTGCGAGCGCCTCCGGCGCGCAGCCCTCGGACGCCCGCCCCCGCTCTCGCTCGAGTCGCGCGGCATCCGTGGAATAGAACCCCACCAGGCTCCGGTCCATGGTCACGCGCCACCCGGGCACCATCACGCTCTCGGCCACCTCGGCCCCCGCTGGCGCCACCGCGCGAACGTCCTCATCGCCGAGCGTCCGAGGACTGAAGAAGAACACCCCTTGCACTACGCACTCGCCTTTCGCAAAACCTGTATCACCGGCCGCACGCCATAATAGGGAGTCGCCACCTGGCCGCAAGTCTTCACGTCGCTCCAGGGGCCGACGAAGGTCGCACGCGACGCGGTCGCATGCGCCTGCGTCCGCGTCCACCCGGTGACACCGCGTGCAGTCGAGCAGGTACTCGCTGAGCAGGAGAACTGCGGATACGCGCCGAAGTACACGACATCGCCCACCACCGCGTCCCGCACCATGCTGCGATTCTACCTCGCGTCGAGGCGGCTCCACACAGAGAACGCCTGGGGGGTATGATCCTCGTGACAGCGTTGCGCCCCTCTTCCAGGGTGATAGGGTCAGCCAACCTGAGGGGTGAACATGTTTCTTCGACGCGCAGCGCTCGGCGCTCCTGTGCTTGCTCTCGTTCTTCTGCACTGCAGCTCCGATCCGCCTGGTTCGACGCCAGCGGACGCCGGCGCAGATGTCACCACCGTCCCTCGCCGCGATGCCGGACCCAAGCCTCCCGAGGCCGATTCGGGCGTGGACGCGCAAGTCGGCGACCCCAACGCCACCGAGGGCGGCGATGCTCGCTTCGAGGCGAGGTACAACGAGCTGAAGTTCGAAGACGGCACCGTCACGCGTACCTTTCTGGGCTTCTACGACCGCACACTGGGCACGATGTGCAACGTGGGCAGCGCTGGGGCCGGCAAGTTCTATTGCCTACCGGTTACCTACAACGGCGCGGAGTTTCCGCAGTTCGCCGACGCGAGCTGCACGCGGCCGGCGGTCGTCCACCGAACGTGGTGGCCGTACACTGTGGCCGACCTCGGCAATCTGCGCTGCGATCATCAGTACTACAAGAAGGGAACACCGACTGCTGCCAGGCAAGCCTTCTATCGGGACTCCAGCGGAGCGTGCATGCACAGCCCGGTCTTCAGCGACGAATCCGTGTACCCAATCACGCCCATCGCGACGACCCAGCTCGGAGAGTTCACCCGAACGGACGAGACGCACGCGTTCCCCGAAGAGAAAGGCGGCTCACGACTGGTCCTTCGGGCCGATCGCTTCCGCTACGCAGACGGCGCGTTCGTCTCCCGTGACGCGGACATTTACGACCTGCAAACAGCCTCCACGGGCGAAGAGGCGCTTGCCACGGACGGTGTTCGCCGTTTCATCCCTGCGGTGTACCCCACAGGCAGCATCTTTGCCGCCGACACATGCGACACCAGTGCGGTCGCCCTCGCGCTCTATGTTCGCCCTTGGCGCGATGAGTGCAGCACGAGCACCGAGCGGCGCGCCGGTTGGTTCCGTTTCAAGATCGGCGCCAAGTGCGGTGAACGAGAGTATCACCCGCGGCCCACGACCGCGCCCCTTGCAACGTGGTGGTACCAGACGGGCGACGATCGGTGCGTTGCCGCCTCGCCCCAGCTCCAGGGATCGTACGAAGCGTATCCAGCCGGCTCTCTCACCGATGAGGCGCCGCCGGCAACGCTGGCCGCGGTCACGCATCGCTGGTCCTCGGCCGCATTCGGAGCGACCTCTGGCACGCAGCTCGTTGCCAAGAGCGACGTCACGGAGTCAACCGACGGCCTCTCACTCCGGGCCCGCAAGTGGCAACTGTTCCTCAAAGGCAACGACACACCCTGCAAGCCCACCATCTACGGACCCAGTGGCGAGCCCCGGTGTCGCCCCGACGAGAGCGTCATCGCCACATTCTCCGAGCTCTACAGCGACAGCGATTGTACGCAGAAGACCATCGGCTACCTGGACGCCCCGACCTGCGCGCAGCCGAGCCGCCCGAAAACCTACGTGCGCAGCCCCATCGCTCCGTATGCCGTCTACCGATATCCCGCCAACTTCGGCACGCGCACCGCCGTCTGGACCAAAGAGACCGGGGCCTGCGCGCCGCTGCCAGCGACCACTTCACCCGACTTTTTCGACCTGACCACCCTGACTCTGGTGCCAGAAACCGAGTTTCCGAAGATCGTAAGCGGCACCATCAATCCGTAGCCGGAGGAGCGCTTCATCCGGTGGCCGCCTACGAGAGCTTCGATAGCAGGGTCGCCAGGCTCCGCTGCTCGGCCAGCGTGAGTCGTTCACCGATGCAGCCGTCGAGCGCGAGGAAAAAGTCGGGTTGGACCTCGGCAAGGAGCTTGCGCCCAGCGTCGGTGATGGCACAGGTACGCCCGCGCTGATCGTCGGCGGCCGCCTCTCGCATGAGCAGCTTGGCCGACTCCATCTTCTCGACGACCCGGGTGGCGCCGCTTCCCGATAGCAAGACAGCGCTCGCGAGGTCTTGCATGCGCAGCCGTCCCTGCGGCGCACGCGCCAAGCACACGAGCACCTCGTACCAAGAAACGGGAACGCGATGTCCGTCGAGGGTGCGTTCGACCGCGGATACAACCGCCTTTTCGGCGGCAAGGAGCGCGAGCCATACCCGAAGTGGTTCCTTCATCGAAAATCAATCTCCCACCACTTGCTTGCACAAGCAAGCATTCTTACTGTTTGCTTGCGCAAGCAAGGAGGTCGATTCATGTCTCGTCTCACAGCCGCCGGATGGCACGCGCTATCCGGTCTTCTCACGCTCCAGCTCGGAATCGTGGGCACCATGCAGATCGTCGGAGCGGAGCCGATTCGCAGCAACATTGCCGAGATGGGGTACCCCGCGTGGTTCCGGGTAGTCCTCGGGCTGGCGCAGCTCGCCGGGGTCGTCGGCTTGTGGACGCGTCGATTCCGGTTTGCCGCGGCGCTCGGGCTCGCCGTCATCCTCGGCGGCGCTGTCGTGTCTCACGTCCGCTTCGGCCACGATGCGGAGCACACGATGCCTGCGGTCGTCACTCTCGGCCTGCTTGCGGTACTGGCTTGGGCACGCCGCCCCCGGCGCGACGCCGTTCACCTCCAGGCACCGGAGCCACCGCCGTAGGCAACCACGCCGCCCACGGAAAGCGATGCTCCCAGGGAGAGGTCGCCCTTGCCGCCCAGCAGCGACGCACCCGATTCGGTCAGCTCGTACGTCGAGAGCACCGGGCTGCGCGCACGCTCGACCATGCGCAGGGCCGGCGCCGAAGGCGGATGCGCAGCCCACGCCGCGAGCCGGTCGGCCATGGATCCATCTCCGGCGCACTCCGTCCAGCGGCGAGCAACCCTGGGTGCCGCGTCCGACAAGAAATCGCAGGCACGCACCGTCGTGCGCGCGGCTTCGAGAATGCACCGATCGAGCTCGGAGAGGCCAGGAGGCGTGAGGCGCGGAAGAAGGCTCCGCAGGAGCTCCCCGAACGCCGCTTCGTCAGGTAGGAATCCCGCTTCGCTCACCGAGAGGAACCGCGAGAGGTCGCTGGATACGAATCGGCTCCAGGTCTCCGCGCCCAATGCGATCTCGGCTGCGCTGAGCTCCTTCGGCGGCTCGGCTCCAACGGGAACCCGCACGCGCGAGATGGATGTACCCGGTCGCGCGTGGGCGCACAGAAGCGCGAGGGAGAGACTCGACGCCCAGCCGTCGTCCGTCCACACCACGAACGACGAGCCATCGGCGATGCGCCGCGCGAGCGCGCTATAGGCATGCCGAACGTACTTCTCCTCGCGCGCCCCTCGGTGCGCCACGCGAAGTGCGCAGTGCTCGGAGAGATCGGGCGAAGATGGGCCTACCAGCAGATTGTCCAGCAAGCCCACCTTCACCGCACGTGAGGGGATGGGCAATCTGCAATACGGCACCAGGACGAGATGAGCCCGCATCAAGCCCCCGCTGGGCCTGGGCCCCGCCGTAGCTCGTCGAGACGGTCCAGCGCCTCCTGCTCCGCGGCCGCGTCGCCTGCCTCCCGAGCGTGCGCTGAGACGCGTTCGAGCTCGGCGATGGCGTCACCGAACAAGCCGAGCGCGACGCATCGATCGACGAGCTGTCTGCGGACGAGGCGGCGGCTCGGGTCCAGCGCGAGAACCGTCGTCATGACGGCGCAGACGCGAAGATCCACGTGGCTGCCTCCGAAGGCCAGCTCTCGTTCGCAGAAGAGCAGATACTGCTCTATGGCGCAGGAGACGTCGCCGTGGTTTGGGGCTGCTCGAGCAGCACGCCGCGGAGCAACGGGGCGGACGCCACGACGCTGAGCAACGACACGCGCTCCTCGGTGTCGGCGACGCAAGTCAGCGGCCGAATGCAGTGCTTCTCTGCCTCGGAGAACGCCGCGTCGTAGAACGCGCAAATCGCAGTCTCGCCACGTGATGTCCACATTTGCCCGCTGAGACCGCTTGCAGTCGAGCAGGTACTCGCTGACCAGGAGCACATCGCCGTCGACCGCGTGCAGCATGCGCCACTGTATGGGCGTGCGCTCGACGCCGTCCTCGCCCTGCGGATACCCGCCGAAGTACACGACATCGCCCACCACCGCGTCCCGCACCATGCTTCGATCCTACCTCGTTTCTGTTTCCGAATGCACCATGGCGCCGCGATCACACTGCTCGGTGCGCAAAGAAATATTCTCACCACCGGACCAGCGCATCGCCGGTCTTGCGTGAATGCGACGCGGGTATGATCCTCGTGACACCATTGCGGCGGGATCGTCGGGTGATACGGTCACCACCTCAACCTGAGGGGTGACCATGCTTCGACGTCTTGCACCGACCGCGCCCGTGCTCGCTCTCGTCCTTGTGCATTGCAGCTCCGATCCGCCGGCGACGAAGCCGGCCGACGCTGGTAGCGACGGCACGACGACGCCGCAGCCGGACGCGGGTCCGGGGCCGCTCGATGCGCAGGTCGACGCGCCGATCGACGCGGGGCCGGATGCCGAGACGCTCGTTCCCACCAATACCGAGGGTGGCGGCACCCGCTTCGAGGCCAGGTACAACGAGCTCGAGCTGGAGGACGGCACGTTGACGCGCACCTTCGAGGGCTTCTACGATCGAACCCTCGGGACCATGTGCCACGTAGGCAGCGCCGGCGTGGACAAGTTCTATTGCCTACCCGATGTCGGACTCGGAGACCAAGTCACGTTCTCCGACGCGGCGTGCACGCAGCGCGCGGTGGTCCACCCCACGGTCTGGACCTACACTGTCGCCGACTTCGGCGTCGGATGCGATCACGACTTCTACAAGCTGGGCGCGCGCACCACGGCCGGGTCGATCTACTACAAGGATGGCGGCGGCGCGTGTGTGTCGCGGCCCGTTCTCGGCTCAGAATCCGTGTATCCCCTCACGCCGATTGCCATCGGCCAGCTCGGGGAGTTTGCCAAGGCGCCCGAGACCTCCCCTTTCCCGGAGGAGCGCGGCGGCTCGAGGCTCGTGCTCCGCGGAGACCGCTTCACGCACCCCGATGGCGCCTTCCTGTCGCGTACGCCGGCGATCTTCGACAGCCAGCTCGCCTCCACCGGCGAAGAGGCGCTCGCCACCGACGGCGTTTCTCGGTTCATTCCGGCCCGCCGTGCGGCCTCCGCTGGCTCATCGTTCTTTGGTGAAGACACCTGCGCCGCGGGCGGCAACTTGCTCGCACTGACCATCTCCCCGTCTCCCGACTCGTGCAGCTCGACACCAGAGCGGCGGGCGGGCTGGTACCAGACCGTGCGCCCCGCGAGCGGCTGCTCCCGACGGGAGTATCACCCGCGCCCCACCACTACCCCGCTCACGAGCTGGTGGTACCAACCCGGCGACGGCACGTGCGCGGCGGCGACCCCCGAACGGCTAGCCAAGATCGAGGTCTACCCCGCCGGCTCGTCCACCGACGAAGCGCCGCCCACCACGCTCGTCGCCCTCACACATCGCTGGGCAACTCGCCCGTTTGCGGCCATCTCGGGCACGCAGCTCGTCGCCAAGAGCGATGTCACGGAATCCGCCGACGGCCTCTCCCTTCGCACTCGCGGCGTGCAGCTGTTCCTGAAGGTAAACGACTCGCCGTGCCGCCCCGTGCTCGGGGCACCGGGAGGCGCCCGCTGCCGGCCCGAACCCAGTGTTACATCCACGTTCACGGAGCTCTACAGCGACGCCGCCTGCACCCTCAAGACCATCGGCCTGCTCTCCTATCCGGGGTGCGACCGAGCTGCCTTACCCAAGAAGTATATGCATATCCTTGGCTCGGACTATCCCATGTATCGCTATCCCACGAGCCTGGGCACCCGCACTGCCGTCTGGGAGAAGCGGGGCACCACGTGCGTCGCGCTGCCGACCAGCGGCACGCCCGACTACTTCGATCTCAGCACACTGACGGTCGTCCCCGAGACCGAATTCCCGAGGGTCGTACGGGGCAAGGTCGACCCCTAGATCGTGCTGCCACGGACCGGCGTAGTCGATAGGGTGTAGACCTCATCGTGACGTGGTTTTGGGGCGAGAACGAGGTTGGGGCTTCGGTTTGAGGTGTCGTCGATCGCCACAAATCGCGTGAAGATGACGAAGTGGCGTGATCACGAACGAGCGCGCGG
>JABFRG010000810.1 GCA_013141295.1 Polyangiaceae bacterium | reverse complement strand
TCATCGACGTTCACCACGTGATGGGTAAGCGCTCCTGGCACGACCCACCGCGGTACGTGTACCTATGGGAGGGGCAGTGGTTCGACCTCACCGATGGCAGGGGGTCGCCACGCCCCTTCCTGGAGGGCGCGCCTGCGGGCGCCTGCACCTTCGGTATCTTGCCGGGATACTCGTGTACCTGCGGCGAGAAGGGTGAAAACTACACGTTTCCCTCGGTGACCCGCTGCCAGAGCGGCGATCTGGCGGGCGCCGCGGAGAAGATCATCGTGGGGGTGTTCACGCTGGGCTTCGGGAGCTCGGCGCACTACCGCACCTACGAGCTCAGGCGCGCCACGCACCTCTGAAGAGTAGGCCAACCCGATGCGTGCACGCGCTCGCTCAGCTTCTCGGTTGCAAGGTGGCCGATCGGTTGGCTGCACTCGCGGCAGCACGTGGCGAACGAGTCGATCTGGAGTCGACCGACCCTCGATGCGACCAAGTGCCGGGAGCTCGCGCATGCCGGCGCCTTGGTCCTTCGGCGATACCCTCCAAGGGGAGCCCGAGCTTCTCGCGAAGCTCGCCAATGGTCAAAGACAGCAGTGTTTCGTAGGGGGTGCGCAACTCGTGCCACAAGCAGCCACCCTGGGGCGCGATCCGGTAGGCCCGCCGCACACGTTGGTTCGCAATCACAAGGCCCATCAGGGCGCCGAGGAGAACGATCGCCGAGACGTAGAGTCCAGTCGGCCGGAGGCCTCGCGAGAGCTCCCAGGCAGAGACCTCGGCCTCGCCCACCTCGTCGGTTCCGAAACCCGTCGCGACGTGGT
Source organism: Polyangiaceae bacterium (assembly GCA_013141295.1). Lineage (GTDB taxonomy): Bacteria > Myxococcota_A > Polyangia > Polyangiales > Polyangiaceae > JABFRG01. The sequence continues at coordinate 7,559 of JABFRG010000810.1, read as the reverse complement.
GAAGATCATGAAGCCGTATGGCGCGAGCATGCGCTCGGGTGTTGGGCACTTTGATGGGCAACCCAAAGAAGCTGGCAGAAGTCCAAGGTGCTTCGTACTCGGCCTCCGAGAAGCCATTCTCTGCCAGGTACGTTTCGAGACCGCGCTTCACTGTCCAAGCAGCAGGCATGGCGTGTTCGACGAAGGCTTCCACAATCGACCTCCCTACGCGCACCGATGTAGGGTCATCGGGCCACGCCGACCAGCTGCGCGTCCACGAAAGTAGCCGCGTTCGCGCGCGAGCTGCGACGTTGCGGGTGTTCGAGTCGCGCAAGGCTTGCTGGTTTGCTGACGCCTGCATGACAACGTGCCCGCTATCCGTTCGTGGTGGCCGATGAATCGGGTCTGCGCAAGCTTTTGGGCATGAAACCCTCCGCCTCTGGTGCACCGACACCCAAGAAGTGAGCGCACGTTACAAATCGTCGCTGTCGAGCGCCAGGAACTGGTCGGTGTAGGTCATTGCTCGGTGGAGTCGGGCAGGTCACGGTCGCAGGCCTCTTTGGCCAGGTACCAACCTGTAGCGCATACCCCCACCGCGGTCGGGGCGCCAGCGCCAGCCGTGGCCACACTCGCGATGATGGCTGCACTGCAGAAGAACCACGCTCCGGCTGCGGCTGCACCACAGCTCATTTGCGGCCGAAGGGCGCCCGGGACCGTCACCGACATGGCCTTCAGCGAGCCGGTCTGTTTGAGATCATCGGCAACCGACTGCGCGTATTCCGCCGCACCCGCCGATGCATGACCACCCACCACGGCGCCACCTTGGTCGAGGCGCACCTCTGCGGCTTGGGCGCCTGTCACCCGCAAGATCACTCCGAGCACCGTGCCGCGGGCGTCTCTTTCCACCGTCACTTGCATCGAGCCCCGTTCTCGCCCCGTTTCGTCGAGACCGCGCACAAAGGCTGCGTTGCTGCCGAGGTCGCCTACCTGCCAATTCTTCACGCCCGTACGCTTGAAGCTTCCCTCCGACGCGCGCACCAGCGTGAGCCCATCGGAGCTCTGAGACGTGTCTTCTTCGCTTGGGTTCGCAGCACAACCTCCAAGCGCCGCGCTTGCGGCGAAGAGAACGGAAACCAGCGAACCAGCGATGAGTCGTTTCATGAGAGACCTCCTAAGGACAACGCTGGGGACGCCCCAGCGTGTTGCTACCCAAGGAGCAAGGGGCGTACCGGCTTGCGGGCCGCCGTTGGCGCTGGGCGGTTCGCCGGGAATGTTGGGAGAACGACAGTGCGCAAGCCGTTCGACCAAAACGTGGCGTCGAACGAAGACAGGTTCTGTCCAAGAGGAATGTGACTCTCCGAAGACAGTGGCGTTGGTGGGCGACACACTCGTGGCGCGGCATTCGGTGCAGGTGATGTGTCGCGCGCTCTCCTGCAGCGATGGTGCAGAGCGGCACGGGCCATGTGTATTCGCAGACTCGCGGAAACATTGACCCAGTCAACGTGGCGCGTGGCGGCCGGGCCCGATATCTCGTGGGGCACCGCCAGTACGTACCGCCGAGTGGACCGACGGGAGCACGCATTCCACCAGCTGCGCCGGTGTCCCCGCCGTCCCGCGACCTGCACAGGCGATACTCACTGCCCCCCGAACAATTTGTTCACAGAAGCGCCCGTGCAGGATCAGGGCGTCGGCATCGTGAGCAACCAGATCATCGCCTGGAAGGGGACACGAGCCGTCGCTGGGGTCTGAGGGGGGGCCTGGAGCCCACCCGGCAGGTCGCCCACCTTCGCAACGTCGACGCTCTCGGCCGACGCACCCTCGACGAGGAGCCCGCGCCGATGGAGCGCGTCGCGAAGCTCCGCAAAAACGTTCCCCTCGTGCACCATCTCGGCCACGGCCTCGTTCAAGCGCATGCCGCGTGGTCGTCCCGTGCTCGAGTCCCAATGGGAGGATCGGAGGGCTACTTCGATTAGGCGTTTGCTGTGGTGCGCCCGCATCGGACCGGCCCATCGGACGAGCCAGGTCCGCAGAGAGCTCGCCTCGCGATCTCGGAGCACACGCTCGAGCACCGCATCGGCAATCGCAGCCTGTCTCGGCTGGCTGAGATCGCAGTCGGAGTCGCAGATGACCACGTTGTGGTTCACCGATTGCGGCGGGGAGGTCTCGACAGCAAAACGACATGCGTCGTCCTCGAGCTCATAGACGAGGCTCTCCCCATGCGATGGCCGCAGCGTCACCGTGAGCGCGGCAGGCATTGTGTCCACGTGGGGCCGGACGCCCTCGTGGTTCTCCGTCGGGGCAGGAGCAGCAGCGCTGGTCGCGGGGCGGCCCGGGTTGCAAGCGGCGGACACGGCAACTAGAAACACGATCGCGGTGTGCCACGCTCGACGACGGAACGAGTTGTTCCCAGCGACCATCGCCCGGTTGTAGGCGACGAAGGACGCGGGAGTTCGAAGCCGTCGCGGACCTTGCGGTAAGCCGGCGGCGCTTTCGGGAACGCGCAGTTGAAGTCCTCCCCGCTGGTCGCGGCGATGTAGAAGGCCTCCTCGGGGGTGTCAATCTCACCAAACAGTGCTCGAGCTGTCGCACCATCGTCGGCGATGCCAACCTCGTCGCCGCGGGTGTACACGAGGTACGCCCTCGTGCACGGCTCCTCGATCGCCTGCTGCCTGGGAACAATCGGTCGCGAATTGCACACTCCTCGCAGCTTCTGCAGTGAGGCAATCTGGGCCTGGCACCGGGTAGGGTTGCTAAGGAGAAGCGCTCATGGGCGGTGGGCACCCGGTGAACGTGGAGGGGTAGCCCAGCACGTGACTGCGAAGTACAACGATCTAGTCGACGCATCGAACCGCCTCAGCTGGCGCTGAGCTGGTCGCCTTCGTGAGCAGCTCGACTCTAGTGGGCCGGACGGTCGCAGCCGATGCGCACCGTGTCGAGGATCACGTCGTCGACCCATAGGTCCTGCGCCGGGTAGGGGGCGACCTGGTTGCCGATGACCACACCGAGCTCGAGGCCACCAACCGGGTCGAGGACGATGGCGTTCGTGAACGGGGCAGGGGACTGGTCCACTCCCCGGACCCACAGTGCGAGATTGGGCACTCCGGCGCCGTTGAGCGAGACGTGGAGCTCGAGGCAGTCCCACGCAGCGGGGTCGCTCAACTTCCCATTGGTCACTCGAGTTTCGAAGCCGTTCGTGCCGTAGAACGCCTGCGCCGCCAGAGTGTCGTAGCGCGTGAGAAAGATGCCGGTCTGGCCGTCCTGGCGATTCAGGGTGAGGAAGCTCTCTCCGCCGCCGGGCGCGGCTGGGAAGGGCGGTACCCACACGAAGGCCCGGAGGTAAAAGTCGCGGTAGTTGAACGTTGGGCGACCGAGCGCGGTTTGGGCGGTCCCGCCGTCCGGTCGGGCGGGGTTGTGGAAGTGAAGCGATGCGGCGCCGCTGTGCGCTTTGGAGGTATCCACCTCGATGGTGCCGCCGCTGTTCGGGGGCGGGCCACTCCAGAACTCCTTGTTCCAGGAGCCCTTGTCGAAGTCTTCGCAGAAAATGGCGCTTTCGCAGGAGCCGCCGTCGGTTGCGTCGGGCGCGCCTGCCTCGGGAGCGTCCGGGGCAGCATCCGCCTTTCCGGCTTCGGTTCGGCCGGCGTCCCGGTCGACCGGGAGGAGGGCGGGGATCTCGCAGGCCAGCGCGAGCGCCACCAATCCCAAGGCCACCTTGGGAAGGGCGCGCTTCATTCCGACGCCCGCGCGCGAATGCGCTGGAAATGTCGACGCGCGATGCCCGAGGCGGCCGCCGCCTTGCCCACGTGGCCGTCGTGCGCTTCGAGGACGCGCGCGATGTACCGCTGTTCGAGCTCATCCACGACCCGCTGTCGCGCGTCGGCGAGGGGAAGGTCCAGGGCGAGCACGCGGTGGATCGCGTCGCCCCGGCTTCCGTCTGCCGCCAACGGGGCCGCCCCCCGCTCTGGACCATCTTCGGCGGCGGTCCCCAGGGCGATGTAGCGCGCGACCTTGTTTCGGAGCTCCCGAACATTTCCGGGCCATCCGTATTCCTCCCACCGGGAAACGAACTCGACTTGCACCGCGTGCTCGTCACCGCCGAGCTGCCGCGCGAAGAAACGCGCCAGAAGCGGCACGTCCCCACGCCTCCGCCGAAGCGGCGGAAGCTCGATGCGCCCCACCGTGAGGCGGTGGAAGAGATCGTCGCGGAATCGGCCGCGTTGAACCTCGACGTCCAGGTTGCGGCGCGTCGCCGACAGCACCCGAACGTCGACGCGAATAGGGCGAGCCCCGCCGACACGCCGGATTTCTCCACGTTCGATGGCGCGCAGGAGCTTGGGCTGCAGCGAGATATCGAGGTCGCCGATTTCGTCGACGAAGAGGGTTCCCCCCTCCGCTTGCTCGAAGAGGCCCTTCCGCGCCGCCACGGCGCCGGTGAACGAGCCGCGCTCGTGACCAAACAGCTCGGACTCGATGAGGTTCGGAGGTACAGCGGTGCAGTCGAATACGATGAACGGCGCCTGTGCCCGCGGCCCCATCTCGTGGAGTGCCTCTGCCAGGATCTCCTTGCCGGTACCCGTTTCACCTTCGATGACCACGGGTATCATCGCCGCAGCAATGCGCGCGCAGAGCGGGTACAGCCGCTGCATCTCACCGCTGGCGCCGAGGAGGCGGCCGAACCCTTGCGCCAGTGAGTCCACTGCCACGGGCCTGGACGATTGCGCCGTTACGCGCAGCCGTGAAGCCCCAATCTGGAGGTGTGCACCGCTGTCCGCGAAGGCCTCCACCACCGCGACCCCCTCGAGTCTCGTTCCGTTGGTGGAGCCGAGGTCGCAGACGCGGAGACGCCCGTCCACCACCTCGAGGCTCATGTGTCGGCGGGAGACAGCGCGATCCGTGAGGCGAAGCGTGCATGTTTCGCTCGTTCCGACGAGCATCGGCGACGGGGCCTCCGGCTCCACCTGCGCCCGGGCCCCGAGGTCCGGGCCGAGGACCACCTCTACCGCAAAGGCACGGCTTTCCTCCGGTACGGCCGCGCGGCCCTGCGCCGCAAGTGTCGATAGCTCCGCGTCGGTCTCCACGGGGTCGAGTATAGCCTATGCCCGTCTCATGTCGCGCGCTACTCTGCGTGCACATGAGCGTGGCGATGATCCTGCCCTCTCTGCTGGGAAAGTACGAGGTGCTCCTTCGACTCGGCAGTGGTGGGATGGCAAGTGTGTATCTTGCACGCACACGGGGGCCCGGTGGCTTCGAGCGACTCGTCGCGCTGAAAGTGCTTCATCCTCACCTTCTGGAGGAGGCCGAAGGGCGCCGCGTGATTCTCGAAGAAGGGCGGATTGCTGCGCGCATTCGCCATGGCAACGTCGTCGCCGTTACGGATGTCGGGGAGTCCGACCAAGGGATCTACCTGGTCATGGACTATGTCGAGGGAGCGACGCTGTCGACCCTTCACCGGCAGGTCATGGACCGCGGGGAGCGCATCCCGGTGCCCATCGCGCTGCGCATCGTCGTCGATATGCTCGCGGGTCTCCACGCCGCCCACGAGACGCGGAGCGCCGAGGGAGCGCCCCTCGGGCTGGTCCATCGCGACGTATCGCCCCAGAACGTCCTCGTGGGAGCAGACGGCGTGGTTCGTTTGACAGACTTCGGCATCGCGAAGGTGATTGGCAGTGCCGGCGTCACCCTCAGCGACCAGATCAAAGGCAAGCCCGCCTACATGGCGCCCGAGCAGGCGCGCGCGCGCCCCATCGACCGCCGAGCGGACGTCTGGGCCGCCGGCGTGGTGGCATGGGAGCTGCTTACGGGGAAGAGAATGTTCCCCGTCGGAGACAACGTCGCGACCCTTCTCCAGGTCGTTGCCGAGCCTCGGCCCCGGCTACGCTCTGTCGACGCGACCATCGATGCTGCCATCGACGATGCCGTGGCGCAGGCCCTCGAGCGGGACCCGGCCCGCCGGCTTGCGACAGCAGAAGCATTTCGCGCGGCGCTCCTCCAGCAGAAGTGGGTTCCTCTGGCCGACGCACGCGAGGTCGCCGAGTACGTTGCCGCCGAGCTCTGCGACGCTCTCGCAGCCCCGCGGGAGGCTCTGGAGGCGCAACGAAGGCCGGTGCGCGACGCGCTCGCGTCGTTGCTCCAGCCGGTCGAGGGAACGGAACTGATGGTCCATGTCGACGAGCGCTCCGTGGGGGGCGTGACCTCGCCGAGCGGCAGACAAGGGCGCGTGCAACGACGTTGGGTTGCGGTCGTCGTTGGCACCGCGGTCGTCGGCTTGGGCGCGCTCGCGGTCTTGCGGACGCGAGGCCACGAGGCCACCGCGTCGGACACGAGCCCGCCCGGCACGGCGAGTGCGGCTTCGCCCTCCGCCAGTACCCCGGTGGCGTTTCGACCGGTTCGCTCGGAATCGCCTCCGTTGGCTCCTCCTTCGGTCGCCGCCTCGGCGGCACCGAAAAGTACGCACGTGCCCCTACGGCCCGCGGGATCCCGACTCCCAGCCGCGCCGCCGCTTTCCGCGGCGAGCGCGGCGCCCGTGGCCAGCGTTGTCGCGACCACCAGCGCAAAGGCCCCCGCGCTCCTTCCGGACACGCTCGGTGAACACTAGTACCTTGAGCTCGAGGTTGTGGCGCCTTCCGGCCGATCCATCCCGGCTGCTATCGGCGCTCCTCCGTTTCGGGACCTTGGCCTCCGCCCTCCGCGCGCTCTGGTCTCCGCGCGCCTCGACCGCGTGCCGGCGCGCTGGGCTCGCCCTCGGACTTGCCCTGGCGCTGAGCTTCGCCCTCGCACCACGCACCGCGCGGGCCGACTGCGTTCCTGGTTCGGAAGCGCCCTGTGACGACAACAAGGCAGCCGCCGCCAAAGCCTTTCGCGAAGGGCAGGAGGCGTTCGCCGCGCAGAAGTTCGCCGTGGCGGCTTCCGCCTTCGAGGAAGCGCACCGCCGCATCCCGCGCGCCGCCGCCATCTACAACGCTGCGCTCGCGTGGGACTCCGCCGGTGACGCGCCGCGCGCGGCCGACGATCTTTGGATTGCGCTCGAGACGACGGACCTGCACGGCGCCGAAGCGGAGCATGCGCGATCGCGCCTGGCGGAGCTCGAAGGGCAGGTGGCTACGGTCGACGTTTCCGCGTCGGACGGCAGCAGAGTCACCGTTGCCCACGTGCAAAGGAAGGCCGCGCCGCTTCGCGTGCACCTCTCGCCGGGGCGCCATTCGCTCGTCGAGCACGAGCATCAGCGTGTGTTCACCCTGGATGTATCGGCGGGGCAGCACGCGACGCTCGCCATTCCCGCGATGCCCAAGCCGCCTTCGCTCCCATCCCCCTCGGCTCCTCCGCTTCGGGCGCCGGATGGGGAACGGGGCGGCGCGGGTCTGCGGACGGCTGGCTGGGTAACGTTGAGCGTGGGTCTCGCGGGCGGAGCGGGCGCTGCAGTCCTGGGCGGGTTGACGCTGGGCGCCATCGACGAGTTCGCGAGCAGCGACCGCCACGACGCGGCCCTCCACGGTCGCGCGCAGGACCTTCGGACGGCGACCATCGTGACCAGCATCGCAGCCGCTGGTGCGGCCGTCACGGGGCTCGTCCTCGTCGTGGTGGGA
>JABFRG010000694.1 GCA_013141295.1 Polyangiaceae bacterium | reverse complement strand
CCCCCACGGCGAGCGCCAGCACCCCTCCCGCCAGCGCTTCCGGGGCGGCTCCGGCGTGCCCCGCGGACATGCGGCTCGTCGACCATCCGCACGCCGAGGCGATGGACCACACCTGCACCGATCAACGCGGGAAATACTGCTTCGCCTTTGCGCCCAACGTGAGCAGGCCTCGGGGCGAGGTGCTGCAAATTCGCACCTGCATGGACGTCTACGAAGCGCCCAACGTGCGCGGGGCGCTCCCCATCGTCATGAAATCGGGCGTCGACGCCGAGGCCTACTGCGCCGCTCGCGGCAAGCGCCTATGCAGCGAGCACGAATGGGAGACCGCCTGCGAGGGGCCGGAGCTGCGCCCATGGGTGTACGGGTGGACGGCCGACGGCAAGACCTGCAACTCGGGCAAGAGCTGGCGCCCCTTCGACGCGGTGGCGCTCTACGCAGGGGGCGCGGCCATGGAGAAGGAAATGGAGCGCCTGTGGCAAGGCGAGGCCAGCGGGACGCGCGCCGCGTGCGTATCGCAGGACGGCGTTCACGATCTCGTGGGCAACGTCGAGGAGTGGGTCACCGCGCGCAAGGGGCGGACCTTCCGGCTGGCTCTCATGGGCGGCTTCTGGGCCAAGCCCTGGACCGGCTGCCGGGGCACCAACGACGCGCACGAGCCCGCGTTTCGCTTCTACGAGGTGGGGTTTCGCTGCTGCAAGGACCCCACTTGAAGGCGCGGCGTACCGGCCCTATCTCCCCACGATCACCGGTGTGTCGCCGATTTTCCTCGAGGAGAAGCGTGTGAGTGAGCGTGTTCCCACGTCGCGGCTGGGTAGGCTCGCGCGATTGGCGGCGGTCTCCGCCCGCACCTCGGTTTCGCTGGTGACCAAGGCCGCCAAGGGCCGCGACGGCGCCGCCGAGTACACCGCCGAGGTCCTCGGCAACCTCCGCGGCCTCGCCGCAAAGGTCGGCCAGATGGCCAGCTACGTGGACGGCATCGTCCCCGAAGAGCGCCGGGACGTGTACGAGGCCTCGCTGCGGTCGCTGCGGGCGCACACCCAGGCGTCTTCGTTCGCCGACGTGCGGGCCACACTGGAGCGCGAGCTGGGCGCCGACCTCGGCGCGCTGTTCGCCGAGCTGGACGAGACGCCGGTGGCCAGCGCCTCCATCGGGCAGGTGCACCGAGCGCGCCTGCACGACGGCACCGAGGTGGCGGTGAAGGTGCAGCATCCACGCATTCGCGAGGCGGTGGAGAGCGATCTGGGGAATGCGGGTATTCTGCAGACGTTCGCCGGGCTGGCCATGGGGCGCCGCTTCGAGGTCGACCGCATGTTGGAGATCGTCCGCGCGCGCTTCCGCGAGGAGCTGGACTTCGAGCTGGAGGCCGAGCGCACCCGCTGGTTCGCCGAGCTACACCGGGACGACCCGAAGATTCGCGTGCCGCGAGTGTTCCCCGAGCGCTCCAGCAAGAGCGTGCTCACCACCTCGTTCGTGCGCGGCAAGACCTTCGACGAGGCCATCGAGGCGACGGAGGCAGAGCGCCGGGCCCACGCCGAGACGCTCTGGCGCTTCGTGTTCAAGGGCAACCTACTCGGCTGCAAGTTCAACGCCGACCCCCACCCGGGCAATTACTTCTTCCACGAAGACGGCGCCGTGACCTTCATCGACTTCGGGTGCGTGCAGACCATCGAGGAGTACTACCACCAGGGGGCGCTGGAGTGGCATCGGGCCGCCTTGCGGGGCGACGAAGCAGCGTTCGCTGCCATGGTGCGGCAGGTCATGAAGACGCGCGGCGGCGCCCTCGAAGAGGCCGCCATCGCCTACTGTCGCGCCTGCTTCGAGCCCCTGTTCAACGTGCCCTATCGCATCACACGCGGGTACAGCGGGAGTCTGGTGGGCCAGATGAAGGACATGGCCAAGGTGGCCAAGCAGGTTCCGGAGCACGAGTTCGTGACCATGCCGGCGGAGATGCTGTTCATGAACCGCCTGCAGTTCGGCTTCTACTCCATCCTGGCGCGGTTCGACGTCGACGTGGACTACGCGTCCGTGGAGCGCGCGTTCTTGCCGATGTAGCTACCGCGGCGCGAGCGTGTCGAGCGCGTGCTTCAGCGCCTGCTCGGCCTCGAGGTCGGCCTTGTCGACCACCGCCAGCACGCCCAACGCCGAGCCCGGGACGTCCGGCACGGCGCCGAGCAGCGTCACGGTGTGCGCCTGGCGTCCATCGGTGGTCCTGATCTCCTTCTCGCTGCGGGCGAAGCGCAGTCCACCGGCGGAGACCCAGACCTTGCCCACCGCGAACGGCATCTCCACGTGGAACGCCTCGTCGGCCATGTGGAGGAACGTCGGGCCCTCGCCCACGTCGCGCGTCGCGTAGAAGACGAAGCCGCTCTTGCCACCCGGGGCTAGCGCGGTTGCCACACGTCCCCGATGCTTCACGGTCCAGCCAGCCGGGAGCGCCATGCGCGTCCCGAACCCTTCGAGGACGATGGCGCCCGGGTCCGTGCCCCTCGAGCCGTACTGCGCCGGGGCGCCTCCCTGCGCGCGATACGTCTCCAGCAGCGGCATCACGCCCGGTCCGTCGGTTCGCCTCTGCACCACCGGCTCGTCGCCGGCGTCGAGCGAGCCGCGCACGAACAGCACCGTGCCCGGCGCGTCCAGGCGCTCCGCCGCTGCGACGAACACGCGGTCCTTCGGGTTCAGGAAGAACGCGTAGCGGAAGTAGCTCCCCCCTGCGCCGCCAAGAGTGTACTGCGCATGTAAACACTGCCAGCCCGGATCGAGCCAGTCCGACGCCGGCGCGGTGTACGGCGCCGTCGATGCTTCGCTCGGCACCGGGGGGGGCGAAGCAAGACAGGCTTCGTGCGCGCTCGCGCGGGAACGCGCTGCCCGGGCCAGCGCTTTCAGCGCCACCACGGCCTCCACGTTCTTGCTGGCGTCGACGTAAGAGGCCATGGCTTCCTTGAAGAGACCCAGGCACTTCGCGCCCGCCTCGCCGCGACTCGCGCCGGCCTGGTTGAGCCGCTGGAGGAACGCTTCGCCCCGCAGGCCCGAGGTCTTCGCGTGCTCCACCTCGGCTTCGACGAAGGCGCATACGGGCTCGCGCAGGCCGGGCGGATCGCCTTTTCCCGCGTAGGGCTCGCTCTGCCACGTGAACGGCGTCGGCGCGTCCACCCGCTCCGTGGCGGCGGCCGTCGAGGACGCTGACGGAGCGGAAGCTGCGACGACCGGCTCGTGAGGGGCCGGGGTCGAAGCGCACCCGGCGCCCATCGTCGTGGAGGGAGCAAGGAGGACCGCGACCAGGAGCTGCCTTCGCATGGTAGGGCGCTGGTACGCCCGTTCGTGCCGGATCTTCCCTCGCGAGCGGTTGTGGTAGCGTCGGCGCCGATGACCGAGGAGCGGAAGGCTGCGTGGGTCGACGGCGCACTGCTGGTGGCGCTCTCGATCCTCTTCCGGTTGCCGCCGCTCCTCAACGCGAATGGCCTCAACGCCGACGTGGCGGTGGTGGGCCTCCAAGGCATGCACGTGCTCCGGAGCGAGGTCTCGCCGTTTCTCTGGGGGTCCGGGTACCAGAGCTCCACCGACTCGGTGGTGGCGGCGGTGTTCTTCGCGGTGCTCGGCGCCCGACCCTGGGTGCTCATCTTCTCCGCGCTGGCGCTGCACATCGGGCTCACGCTGCTGGCCTTCGGCATCCTGCGTGCGCGCCTGCGGGAGCGCCGCGGCGCCGTCCTCCTGCTCTCGTGCGTGCTGGTGTTCACCACCGCCGCCGTGCACTCCTACGCGGTGAATCCCCCGCGGGAAGCGTCGCTCACGCTGGCGATGGCGGCGCTCTATGCGGCCTCCCGGGTGGCAGCGAGCCGCCGGCCCTGGCTCCCGATGGCCGCCGCGGGCGTCCTCGCCGGCGTGGCGTGCTATGCCGACCCGTACGCGAAGCTCATGTATCCTGCATGGATCGCGTTCGCGTTCGGGGCGCTGGCGGAGCGGCGCGCGGCCCGCGGCGAGAGCTGGGCGGAGCTGGGGCGTCTGGCGGGCGTCGCCTGCGCAGCCGCGGTAGTAGGCATGGTTCCCGATTGGCTTCTCCGGCACAGCGCCGGCGCGGCGAACGGTCCCATGGGCCTCGAGCTGCGCGTGCTCGGTCACAACTGGGAGCTCCTCAGCCAAACGTGCGGACCCTGGGCGGTGGGCCTCCAGATTCGCGCGGCGAATGCGGTGATGGACTACGTGCCCTGGGAGGCGCCGCTGTGGATTCGCGCGGTGCAGTGGGCGGGGTTCGCGGGCTATCTCGGCTTGTGCGCGGTGAGCCTCGGGGTGTCGCTGCGGCGATCGACCCCGTGGCCGCTCCGCACCGTGGGCCTGGTGGGGGCCATGATGACGGTGGGCACGGTGGCCTCGTTCCTCTGCTCGGTGATGGTCATGGACCAGTTCTCCATGCGCTACCTGGCGACGCTCACGCTGGTGGCGCCCTTCGCCATGGCTCCGGCGCTGGCCAAGCTACCGCGGCGCTGGGTGATGCCCGCGTTGGCGGCGCACTTGCTGGCCACCGGCATCGGCGGATGGGTGAGCTTTCGACCGTATGTGAGTGGGCCGTTGCCGGTCCGCAGCGAAGCCGGCCGGGCCACGGACGACTTCGCGCTGGGCGACCTGCTCCGTGCGCGCGGCATTCGCTACGCCACCGCCGACTACTGGGCTTCGTACCGGCTCACGTTCCTGTTTCGCGAGGACGTCATCGTCGTGCCCAAGAACCCCGGTGAGGACCGATACCGGCCCTATCGCGTCGCCTTCGACGCCGCCCCGCGCGTGGCCTACGTGCACGATCGCTTTCGCTCGCGCGAGACCCTGGCCGACGCGGAAGGAGCCGCCGCGCAACTGGGCACCATCGAGGACCGCACGACGCTGGGCCCGCACACCGTGTTCTTCGTGCGCCGCTGATGGGGGCACACGAGAGAGCACAACGCGCCGCAGCGGCGCCTTCTTACACGTCGGGGATGGTGAACACGAGCGTCGTTCCACGGTCGGGATTGCGCTCGGCCCAGATGCGGCCGCCGTGGGCCTCGACGATGCACTTCGAGATGTACAGGCCCAGGCCCAAGCCCCGGCGGTCTTGCTTGCCTACCTGCCAGAATCGCTCGAACACCGCGTCCAGCAGGTTCGCGGGGATCCCGGCGCCGGTGTCGCCCACCGAGAGCTCGACGCTGCGACCCTCGCGCCGCCCGCGAATCCAGATGCGCCCACCCTTGTCCGTGAACTTCACGGCGTTGGCCAGCAGGTTGGCCAGCACCTGGAGCGCCCGCTCATGGTCGAAAGAAGCCTCGAGAGGGCCCGGCGGAGCTTCCAGCGAAAGCTCGATGCCCTTGGCCTCGGCCGCCGCGCGGAACATTTCCTGCGCCTCGACCGCCACCGCCCACAGGTCGCCCCGGGTCGGGAGCATCGCCAGCTTGCCGGCGTCGATGCTGGAGACGTCGACCAGGTCGCCGATGAGGCGATTCATCCGGGCGCCGTAGCGTCGGATGCGCTCGGCGACCGCACGCGCATCGCCCGCGCCATCCGGCGGGGCGTTGCCGAGCAGGTCGGCGCTCATGAGGATTGCCCCCAAGAGGTTGCGGAGATCGTGGCTGACGATACCGAGGAAGTCGTCGCGGCTGGCGATGGCGTCGTCGGCGCGCTCTCGCTCGGTCAGCAGGTGGCGGTCCGTCCGATCGCGCTCCAGCGGCAGGAGCTTGGCGAGCATGCGCACGTTCTCCTCGCGCTCGCGCCGAATGCTCTCGTCGGCCGTGCGCCGTTCATCCTCGAGCGCCCGATCCTCGAGCGCTCGTTCTCCATGAACGACCGCATGGGGGGCAACGGATCCTCGCTGTGCCGTCAGCTTGCGGTCGGCTTCCGCGCGCGCAGCCTCGATATCGGCGTCGGCTTCTTCGCGCGCCTGCACCAGGAGCGCGTCGGCCTCGGCCTGAGCCCGCGCGAGCTCCACGGCGACGCGGTCGGCTTTCTCCCGCTCGATGCGCAGGCTCTCGTCGGTCTTCGCGCGTTCATCGGCTGCCGCGCTGTCGTCCGATTCCATGGGGAGACCCTACCACGTCGTGCCCCGACGACCGGGCTCAGTCGGTGCAGGGGAGGTCGGCGGCCTCCGAGTGATCGTCCTGAAAGCGCGTGTGCGAGGGCAAGCGAACGCGGTGGCGGGCGCTGCGCGACTCTTCGGTCTCGACGTGTTTGGCGCGGTGCGGCGAGGGGACGGCTTCTTTGCTGGTGTTCTTCATGGGACTTACAGCAAACCGGAGCAATCGGCGTGCCGTCAAAAAAGCAGCGTGAACTGCGGGGAAGGTGTGCTCGCGCGCACACGCTTACGCGGTCGATCCGTGCGCAGTGCGCACCTTCCGCGGTTCGGGCGCGGAAAAGTGCTAGTCTCGATGACGCACCATGGCGCTTCCCGTTTACGTGGTGGACGCCTTCACCCAGAAGGCATTCAAGGGCAACCCCGCGGCGGTGTGCCCCCTCGAAGCGTGGCCCTCGGACCACGAGCTGCAGGCCATCGCGTCGGAGATGGCACTGTCGGAAACCGCCTTCATCGTCCCCCGTCGCAGGGATTACCACATTCGTTGGTTCACACCGACGATGGAGATCGACCTGTGCGGACACGCCACGCTGGCCGCGGCGCTCGTGGTGTTCGACGAGCTGGGTGCTCCCAAGGATCAGATCGTCTTCCACTCCCAGAGCGGCCCGCTCTCGGTGGCGCGCGAGAACGGCCGCCTGGTGCTCGACTTTCCCGAGCGCATCGCCCGGCCCATCGCGTCTTCGGGCCCGGTGCTGGCAGCGCTGGGCGTGGCGGCCACCGAGGTGCTCCAGGCGCGCGACACCGTGGTGGTGGTGAAGTCCGCGGAGATCGTGCGCACGCTGCAGCCCAACTTCGAGGCCATCGCCGCGCTGCCCACGTTCGCGGTGGCGGTGACGGCGCCAGGCACCGGGCACGATAGCGACGTCGACTACGTGCTGCGCTTCTTCTCGCCCGGCTCGGGCATTCCCGAGGATCCGGTCACCGGCTCGGCGCACTGCTCGCTGGCCCCCTACTGGGCCAAGGTGCTCGGCAGAACCACGCTGCGGGCGCGGCAGGTGAGCAAGCGTGGAGGCGAGATCTGGCTCGAGCACGTTCACGATCGGGTACGCATCGCCGGCCACGCGGTGATGACCCTGCGCGGGTCGCTCTTGCCGTGAGCCTCTCCGAGTACCGGAAGAAGCGAAAGCCCGAGCAGACCCCCGAGCCGCTCGGCCCCGACGCCCCGGTACCCGATGCCAGCAGCGGCGTCGGCGCGTTCGTGGTGCATCTCCACGACGCCACCCGCCGGCACTTCGACGTGCGCATCGAGATCGGCGGAAGGCTGGCCAGCTTCGCGGTTCCCAAGGGACCGACCCTCGACCCCGCGGAGAAGCACCTGGCGATTCACACCGAGGACCACCCGCTCGAGTACCTCGACTTCGAGGACGTCATTCCCCCCGGCAACTACGGCGCGGGCCCGATGATCGTGTGGGATCGCGGGAGCATCCGTCCGCTCGGCGGGACGCCCCTCGAAGCCCAGGTCGACACCGACAAGGTCGACTTCATGCTCCACGGGTGGAAGCTGCGCGGTCGCTTCTCGCTGGTGCGCATCAAGAAGGAGGACAAGGCGTTCCTCCTCTTGAAGAAGCAGGACCTCTTCGCGCTCCCCGGCAGTCGCATCGGCGACGAGCAGCCAGAGAGCGTGCTCTCCGGGTTCCGGGTCGACGAGCTGGAAGGGCGCGACGCCCACGGCGCCTCGTTGGTCCTGGAAGCGCGCGCGCTCCCGGGGAGCCGACCCCGCGACGCGAAGCCCGCTCCGGAGCTTCTTTCGCCGCTTCGGGCAGGCACCTGCCCCGACGATGCGCTCCTCGATCCCTGCCTCGACGGCGTGCGCATGCTCTGCGTCCGCGACGGCGAGGTGGTGCGCCTGGAGACCGAGAGCGCCGAGGACGTCACCAGCTTCTACCCGGACATCGTGCGCGCCGCGCTCAGTATGAGCCCGAGCGCATTTTGCGTGGAAGGTACACTCACCTCGGTGGACCAGACCGGGCGCCCCAGCGTGACGCGTCTGGCCCAGCGCATCCAGGCGGTGGCCGACGGCGACGAGAACCGCGCGCTCCTGGAGTTCCCGGTGCAGTTCGCGGCGACCGACGTTCGCAGCGTCGGCGACGTGGACCTGCGCGCCGTGAAGGTCGAGGCACGGCGTGCGCTCTTGAGCAAGCTGGTGCGCGGGCGAGGCCTGTTCCGCGCGCTATCGCCGTTTCGCAATCACCTGGCGGAGCTCCGCGCGTTCGCCGAGGAGCAGGGGCTCTCCGGGCTGGTGGCGCACGCGGTGGGCGAAGCGGGGGCGGGGGTGTTC
>JABFRG010000136.1 GCA_013141295.1 Polyangiaceae bacterium | reverse complement strand
GATAATCGTGAATGGTCGGGCTGCCTCTTCGTAGACCTCGCGCGCCGAGCAGCACCTACTCCCCCTTCCGTTCGTGGCCGAGCAGCTCCTTGGTGCGGACGGCCACGCGCACGAGCTGCTCGCTGCAGGGCTCGCAGCCTCCGCCGCAGCAGCGAGGCCAGCCTTCGGGGCCGGTGCGGAGGAGGGGCCGAACGCAATCGCGATACCACTCGGCGAGCCCCATCTCGTCGCTCGCCTGCACCAGCGCCGCCTCGAGCTCCGCTCCGCCTTCTGCGTCCGCCATCGCCCCCGATGGTAGCCGTTCGATGCCGAGAAATGGCCAATATTCACGGGAAAATTCGCCAATTTTTCTCCTTCAGTTTGATCGGTCGGCGGCCGTTCGATCCCCGTTGAAGAAGAGTTGTCGAAAGGATTACCCATGCACGCCCGTAAAGAGGCATCGCCCCCCCAGGGCAACGGCACGACCCCTGGCATCGCCACCGACATTGGCACCGAGATGGGCAATGTCACCGTGACCCACGTCGTTCATCGCCCGGAGCGCAACTCCAAGCGCCCCACCATGCCGGCGTCGCCGGCGGCCAAGCGCGTGCGCGAACAGAAGGCCTCCGCCATCGCTGGCACCGCGACCGGTATCGCCCTCGCTCTTCTTCTGGGTACCGGCACGGCTTCTGCCGCCGAAGCAGGCCTGGAGCCAGCTCCTCCCGGCGTCCTCGCGCCGATTCCCGCCGCAGAGGCGCCCATCAAAGATCAGGCCCCCAAGGAGGGCGAGGAAGCGGAGCGCCCGGTGCACTTCGGCGCCATCGCCGGAGTCGGATTTCCTCGGCCGCTGGCCATCGAGGGCGCCATCACCGTGAAGCGCTACTTCCTGGTGGGCGGCGAGTACAGCATGCTCCCCAAGATCAGCGTCAGCGGCGTCGACACCATGATGTGGGCCCTCGCAGCCGACGCCCGGGTGTTCCCCTTCGGCGGGGCCTTCTTCATCGGCGTGCGCGGCGGCCGCCAGCACGCCACCGCCCGCGCCACTGCCACCGTCGCCAACCTGGGCTCGCTCACCGAGTCCATCGACGTCGACACCTGGTTCGTCAACCCGCGCATCGGCTTCGCTTGGACCTGGTCCTCGGGCTTCACGCTGGGCGTCGACGCCGGCGTGCAGATTCCCGTCAAATCGCAGGTGACCACGTCGCTCCCGGATGCGGCGATGGCCGACTCCCGCGTCACCACCACCACCGACCTCCTGGGTAAGAAGGTGCTCCCCACCGTCGACCTCCTGCGGGTGGGCTTCCTCTTGTAGGCGCGCCCAGGTTCAGCGGACCTTGAGGACCAGCCCTTGCTCGCCGAAGGCGCGCTCGAATGCCCCGTGGAACGCCAGCGAAGTGTCCGCCGCCAAGCTAGACGCCGTGTCCGACTCCAAGACTCCGCCATACGCGCCGCGGCGCCCATAGACCGTCGCGAAACCGGGCGCGTTCTGGTCCACGTCGACGGCCGCGACGAGCGATGCATCCGAGAGTCGATACACCGCCGCGCTCCCCGCGTAGTGCCCCGGGGAGAGCCCATTCGTGCCCACCGCAAGGCTCGCGGAGAACGAGCGCACCCGCCCGACGAAGAGGTACTTCACGCGCCCCATCGCAGCGAGCAGCTTCCTCATCGTGTCGAGCCGTGCGTCGTCGCCGGCGTTCGGCGCAAGGAGCTTCACGAGCTGACTGTTGAACTCGCGCCCGGCCTTGCCGCTCCCCCCTTTGCAGAGCTGCTCCAGCTCGGCGAGCTCGGTCGTGTCCATGTTCTCATCTGGGTGCTCGTCGTGCTCCCACATCTTCATGTCGAGGAAGTAGTAGCCCAGGCCGCGTGTGGCTTCGGCGCCGATGGGCGCGTGGACGACGGCCGGCGGTCTCGCCGCTTCCTTCTCGTAGACCTTGCAGTACTGCGCGCGGAGCCCGTCCAGCAGGGGCCGTGCTTGGGTGATCGCGCGGTTCGGATCGCGCCACCAGAGGGTGACGCCCACCGCCACTGCGACGAGAACGAAAGCGGTCCCAAAGATGAGCGCGCGCTTGCGTATCTTTCGCTGATGGGCTCGGAAAGGATTGTCGTCGGGTGCGTGGGGCGGTTCCGTCATCGCCCTCGCGACGGTAGCCGACTGTCGAAAGATGGTGGACCAAGAACCGCCCTCGTAGAAACCCGGAGCGATCTCCGGGAGATGCGACTTTCGCCCACAGCGCCGTACGATTTCTTCACGGATGAGCGCCGTGCCGGCCATCGCCGCGCATGCCTATCTTCGAGATCCCTTCGGTTCGCGCCCTCTTCTGCGCAGGCCTCGTCGCTGGCGCGGCCCTCGGCCCTCTCCTCGCGTGCACCGGCGACACCACCGCGGAGGGCGACGACGAGCTGCGCCGAAAGAAGGATGCCGGATCCGACGCGAACGCTGCCGATGCCAAGGCCAACGACGGATCCACCGCCGACGCCGGCGCGGTGGACCTGCAGCTCGCCGACGTGGCGATCCTGTTTCCCCTACCCAAGAACGCCACCGAGTCCCGCACCGGTCTGCTCGGCGGAACGGCCGCCGGCCCCCGTGGCCCGCTGCTTCCGGAAAGTGTGTACAATGCAGTGGGCAAGATCGCCGGGGACGGCCCGGCGCCGGTGGGCGGTACCGGCACCGCTCCGTACGCCAACCTGCGGGTGGTGGCCTTGCGGGTGGACCCGTGCTTCGCGGCGCTCGCCCCTTCGCCCCACGGTGATGGTTGCAAGAACCAGCTGCGGCTGGTGTTCCAGGAGGTCCTGGCGGACGGCAGCGGCGCCTTCGATTCGGCGCTCCACGTGTTCTACTCCATCACCCGCGAAGAGCTGACCACGCTGACCCGCGCCATCGTCACCGAGCGGCAGCGCAGCGCCGGCGGCCAGCGACTCGGCGCCCTCGGCCCGCACCCGATCATGGTGCGCCAGGGGCTCGCCGGCAGCATGGCTACCGCGGTGCGCGATCTCGCCATCAAGTATGCGGGCAGCCAGAACCTCACCCGCGTGACCACCATGAGCTCCGGCAACACCGGCTTCAGCTGGGCCTTCGCCGGCTTCGACGTGCAGAACGCGACGAGCGGTACCGTGACGCCCATGCACATTCCGACGCTGCCCAGCGGCAACGACACGGCGCAGACCTTCTTCCGCGGCTTCGGACGCGATCCGCAAGGCAACGCGTCGCCGGCCACCACCTCGGCCGACAACCTCATGGCGTTCGGCGACGTCGACGAGGCCACCGCCCTCACGCCGGCCCAGCGGGCTGCCGCCTACGATGCGCTCCTGCGGGTGGAGCACCCGGCCAAGCACTCACCGGACACCATCGATTGCGTGAGCTGCCACCTGGCCACGCCCGGTGCCAAGCTGGTGGCGGAGCCGAAGTTCGGCCTCTCTCGGGCCGGCAACCCCAACGCCTTCGCACCCGACGGGACCTTCGTGCGGGCGAGCGAGATGACGCCGAGCTTCGACGACGCGGGCTCGCTGAATGTCCACGCCTTCAGCTACAACGGCGTTCGCCCGGGCATCAACCAGCGCACCGTCAACGAAGCGGCGGCCGTGGTCCACTACCTCGCCACCAACGTCTTCGCCGGGCGGTGAGCGGCGAATCGTTGCGTCGCAGAGACCCGTGCGAGTAACACACGGGTATGGGTCTCCGGCGAATCACGCGCGCGCTCCTCGCGTTCGCTTGCGTGCTCGGGAGCTGGCATGCGCTGCGGGCCGACGACGCGCGTCTCCGCTGGGAGGGCCCCGCGTGCGTCGAGAGCGCCGACGGGTTCCGCCGCGATCTCTCGGCGCTCCTCACCGCCGAGGAGCGCGCCGACCTTCGGGCCCGGGTGGAGGCCACCGAGGAAGGCGGGCGCATCCGGCTGGTGCTCTCACTCGAGCTGCCGCGCGGCGGCCACGGCGATCGCACCTTGACCGCCGGAAGCTGCGCGCTCGCGGCCGAGACCGCCGCGGTGATCGTCGCCATGGCCGCGTACCCGGAGCGCACGTTCGCGCCTCCCCGTGCCGATGCGAGCGCTGGTCCAAGTCCGAAGGCGGACGGAGGCGACGCGGCGCGGGTCGATGCGGGATCGGACGCCGACGCGAGCCCCGTAGCGGTGCAGATCGATGCCGGGCCCGCGGTGACCGATACCTCGCGGACCTTCGACCTACGCGTGGGCATTCTTCCCACCGTGCAGTGGGGCTCGCTGCCGAAGGGGGCGCTGGCGCTGGCCCTGGAGGTCGGCGTGGGCTTCGGTCGCCGTTGGTCGTTCGGCGTCTCGGGAGCCTTCGGTCCTTCGCAGGAGCGCGCCTTCGGTGACGGCAAGGGTGCGGATCTGCGGCTCACGCCCTTCGCCGCCCGAGGGTGCTTCGCGCCGCTCCTGGGGGGCCCGTTCCGGCTCGACGGTTGCCTCGTGACGCAGCTGCTCTGGCTCCACGGCTCGGGCTTCGGCTTCGACGTGAACCACGACCAGGATCTCTTCGCGATGGCCCCCGGCGCTGCGGCAGATTTCTCGCTGCGGCCGACCCGGTGGTTCGAGTGGCGCGCCACCGGCGAGCTCGGCGTACCCCTGTCTCGGGCCCGCTTCCAGGTCGACGGAACGCCGGCGACGAACCCCGAAGCAGTCACGCTAACCGTGCGAACTGGCGCGGTTTTTCACTTCTGAACGGGGCCCGACGCTTTTCCTCACAGAAGCCCCTCCCACCGGCCAACGCCGTCTGTCACGCTTGCGCTCGGTCGGTCCATTGCAGCAGCCCTCGTCACCCACCCACAGCCCACTCGCGCGGCCCCCGCAGGGCGAGCTTCGGCCGCTGGAATTCGATGCTGTATACACGGAATTTTTCGGCTTCGTCTTTCGCAACGCGCGGCGCCTGGGGGTGGATGCGAGTGCGGTGGACGACGTGGTGCAGGACGTCTTCGTGGTGATCTTCCGCCGGCTTCCGGAGTTCGACCAGCGCGGCGACGGCGCGGCGCTCCGCAGCTGGGTGTACGGAATCCTCGCCAACACCGTGCGCGAGCACCGGCGAAGGTACCGACGGAAGGACGCGCCATTGGTCTCGACCTCGGCCGACTCCTCGAGCGCCTTTCCGGCCACGCCTGCGCAAAGCCCGACCCCGGAGGAGGGAGCCGAGCGCCGGGAGGACGTGGACCTGTTGCTCTCACTGCTGGCGGAGCTGAGCGAGGAGAAGCGCGAGCTCTTGGTGCTGGCCGATCTGGAGCAGATGAGCGTGCCGGAGATCTGCGCGTGCGTCGGCGGAAACGTGAACACCGTGTACTCGCGGCTGCGGGTGGCTCGCGACGAGCTGCGGGGAAAGCTCGAGCGCGTGCTCTTGACGCGAAAACGAGAGGAGCTCGCATGAGCGACGTGGACCACGAGCTTTCGCGACTCTTCGACGCGACCCGCTGCGGAACCGAGCCCGCACCCGGTGACGAGGCGCGCATTCGCGCATCGCTCGGCGCACGCTTGGCGCAGGCCGCAGCCGCGGGCGCCATTGCGGGTGCAGCCGCCAGCAGCGCGGGTACCGGGGCCTCGGTGGCGGCAAAGCCGGTGCTCGGCGCTGCGGCACTGATCCTGAAGCTCGCCGGCGGCGCACTGCTGTTCGGTGTGGCGGCCACGGCCGTCGTGGCCTTGCAGCACTCGAACGCCGACGTGGTGGCCACGAGCCCCATGGCTCCGTCGATGCGCTCCGCTGCCGTGACCACCCTCAGTCCGGCGCCCGCGGCAACCATCTCCCGTCGCTCCGGAGGCGCGAGCCTCGAGACGCCACAACCGCCGACCATTGTCACCGCACGCTCGAGCGTGGCGCCGACGCATCCGCGGGTGGAGCCCACTGCCGCGGCCAGCGCCGACGACCCCGGCACCGACCTGGCGGGCGAGCTCCGGCTCGTGCAATCGATGCAGTCTGCACTGGCTTCGCAAAACGATGCCGAGGCGCTTCGCCTGGCGGGCGAGCACGCGCGTCTCTTCCCCCGGGGGACCCTGGTGGAAGAGCGCGAAGGGGTTCGCGCCATCGCGCTGTGCCACGGTGGTGTCGACGGCGAGAAGGCGCTCGAGAGCTTCGCGCGCAGGTTCCCGCGATCTCCGCAGCTCGGGCGCGTTCGCGCGGCGTGCAAACCGTGAATCGCTGGAGCACACTTTGTCTCACAGATGTTCTGGGCACCGGCCATAGCCCCTTGAACCGCAGGAGACATCCCATGAACATTCTGAAGATTGCTTTGCCCGCACTGCTCGCCGTGGCCGTCGGCCCCACCCTCTTTGCCTGCAGCGGCGACGACAAGAGCCTCGGAGAAACGAACGCCGAGATCCAGGCCGGTCGCAAGCGCTGTAGCGCAGGCGGCGGCACGTGCGTTTCGCTCTCACCCGGCTCCTGCGCCGGCACGTACGGTGATGCCACCACCTATCTCTGCGGGGGCGTCGGCGTTGGCTGCTGCCTTCCCAAGACCGCGCCGGTCGCCTCGAGCACCTGCGCCGAACGCGGCGGCAGCTGCGTGGGCATCTCCCCCAGCAGTTGCACGAGCGGTGACTGGGTCGATGCCACGCAGGCCAGCTGCGGTGGCGGCGTCGGCGTCGGATGCTGCGTTCCCAAGGTCGCGCCGACAAAGAACGCCTGCGAGCTCGCCGGCGGTACCTGCACCGGCCTCGCGCCCGGCTCCTGCAACGGCGACTTCGGCGACGCCAGCAAGTACTCGTGCGGCAGCGGCGTCGGGGTCGGCTGCTGCCTGCCCAAAGCCGCTCCCGCCACCTGCGAGTCCGCCGGCGGCACCTGCGTCGGTATCTCGCCGGGCTCGTGCCCGCCCGGTAAGTTGGGCGACGCCAGCAAGTACACCTGCGGAACCGGCATCGGCGTCGGCTGCTGCCTTCCCTGATCCGCAGCGAGTGTGAGGCTCGCGCCTCCGGAGCGACGAGAGGTTGACCGCGCCGTGGGGGATGGGCACGCTGCGGCGCATGTCTTCTTCGCCCGTACGCGCCGCCCGCGAAACCGACCTCGACGCCATGGCCGACTACGCCGCCGAGCTCGTGAAGCTGCACCACGGCTGGGACGCCGCGCGCTACCTGCTGGTGCCGGAAGTGGCGCGAGGCTACCGGCGCTTCTTCCGTCACGAGCTGGCCGACCCCAAGGCGGTCCTGGCGGTGGCCGAGCACGAGGGCCGGGTGGTGGGCTACGTATATGCCCGCTTCGAGGAGCGCGACTGGAACGCGCTCCTGGACGAAGCAGGGAAAGTACACGATATTTTCGTGGACCCTGCGGTGCGCGGGCGCGGTCTGGCCCAGGCGCTGCTCACCTTCGTGGGCGAAGCCTTGCGTGGGCTCGGCGCCAAGCGCGTGGTGCTCCAGGTGGCGACGCAAAACGATGCCGGCCGCGCTCTCTTCGCGCGCGAGGGCTTTCGCACCACGCTCATCGAGATGACCAAGGAGCTCGAGTAACGCCTCAGTGCGTGAGCAGGTGTCCGCCAGAGACCCAGGCGTAGCGAATCACCGGCGCGATTCCCAGCGCCAGTGCCACCAGCCACGCCACCGCGTCGCGGCGCAAGCGCTGCTTGGCGAACACGCCCCACTCCTCGCGATCGCCGGCCAGGAGCGCGCCCACGCCGGAGCCCACCGCCCACACGAACGCCACGAACAGCGCGCCGAACAGGAAGTAGCCGAGCCCCAGCGCGTCGCCCTTGAGGAGGCAGAACGGGCAGGTGTGCTGCGGCACCTCGAACGTGTGCGGCGCCGTCTCCAGGATGGCGAACGCGATGGCGATGGGGAATGCTGCAAACGTCACCGCGCCGGCAAAGAAGCCCGTCGACCGCCGCGGACGTCGGGCCGCGAGGGCGCTGGTGAGCGCCGCCGCCAGCATGGCCACCGGCGCCACGATGCGCATGAGCGCGTGCGGACCATCCACGTAGCCGGAGGCCGTCGACACCCGCGTATCGAGCTCCACCGAGCAGCAGGTGGCCACCACCGAGAGATCGAGCTTCGAGAGAAACGTCGCCGTGGTGACGAAGTCGGCCAGCGAGAGACCTGCAAGCACCAGCGTCGCGATGGCAATCGGCCGCGCCAGCGACATATCGCGCATGCGCGCGTCGAGCGCGTACACCTGCGCCGCCACACCTGCGGCCAGCGCCGTGGCCACCGTCAGACCCAGCGCCGGAAAGCCGTACCCGTTGGCGGCGAACACGCCGTAGCCGCACATGGCGCCGCGGATCTCGTGCCGCATGCGCTCCGCCGCGAGCGCCGAGAGGGCCAGCCCCACCACCTGCAACACCAACGCGACCCGCACCAGGGTCGATGTAAGCTGCAAGTTTTTCTCGAGCACCAGCTGCCCTTCGCTGGCCCGGGCCACGTCGAAGCGCCGGAGCACCCGGACCGCCGTGTAGGCCGAGCGGAGAAAGAGC
>JABFRG010000483.1 GCA_013141295.1 Polyangiaceae bacterium | reverse complement strand
TTCTGCGACCTTCCGATGCCGGCGTTTCCGGTGGGGGTCGGCCTCTTCGGTCCGCTTCGCTTGCCGGTGCCGCTCACCCGCGTCAACGCCGCGCTCGATCTCGGGTACGGCGATCTGGGCGCAGTTCGCGGAGCATCGGTCGGCGTCTTCACCCGCGCCCGCTGCGACGTCGAAGGTGCGCTGCTCACGCTGGGAGCGGGCTGGGCCGGGCGCGATCTCCGCGGCGCGGGCGTGGCCATCGGATTCAACGTCGTCGGCCGCGATGCTCGCGGTGTGCTCCTTGCCCACGGCGGAAACTTCGTGCGTCGCGACTTCGCGGGTGCGGCGTATGCACCGGGGTTCAATGCGGTGGTGCGTGACGCCGACGGAGCCCTCGGGGCCATTGGCATCAACATTGTGGGACGGAACCAGCGGGGCGCCGCCGGCGCGGTGGGGCTGAACCTGGTGCTGGGCAACGCCCGCGGGGTCCTGGTTTCTACCGGTGCCAATGCCGTGGGTGGTGAGCTCGAAGGCGCCAGCCTTTCACTCGTCAACGTGTCGGTGGGCAACGTTCGCGGCCTGCAGCTCGGCCTCGGCAACCTGGGCACGCACCAGGTGGAGGGCGCGCAAGTTGGCCTGGTCAACGTCGCGCAGTCGGCGGAGGGCGCGCAGATTGGCCTGATCAACTTCGGCGGCAAGCTCCGAGGGGCGCAGATTGGCCTCATCAACGTCGCCGAGGACGCCGACGCCGCGTTCGGCCTGATCTCCATCTCCTGGCTCCGTCGGGTGCGCCCCTACGTGTGGGCCAGCAACCTCAAGCCCCTGCAGGCGGGCATTCTCTTCGAGGGCAAGCGGGTGTTCAGTGGCCTGAGCCTCGGCCGCATCGCCGAGAGCATCATCAACCGCGATTTGATCGTCGGCTTCGAGCTCGGCCTCCACGTGGTGCGCAACGACGACGCCGGATTCATCTGGGATTTCGTGCTCGGTGTGGACGGCGGCTTCAACGACCGCGGCACCGGGCTCTTCGACGTGGGGCGCCTGGGCGCTCGCGTGGGGTACCGCGTGGCCAAGCGGTTCGCACCCTTCATGTACGCCGGCACCGGGCTGTACGCCGAGAACGAAGCCGGCGACCACCTGCAAATTCGTCCCGATTTCGGCGGGGGTGTGCTTTTTTGAAAGTTCCTTTGAACGAAACCGAGCGGGGCGGGAACTCACCTGCGGCCGCGTGAAGACGACGACCTTGACCCTCGCTTTCTTGGAACCCGACGCGCAGTCCCTGGTGGACCGCCTGCGCCGTCAGGAACGTTCTGCGCTCGCGGAAGCTTACGATCTCTATCACGGCAGCGTTCGCGCCTTGGCGACCCGCGTGGTGGGAGACGAGGCGCTCGCCGAGGACTTGCTCCAAGAAGTGTTCGTCGCCCTGCCCCAGGCGATTCATCGGTTCGAAGGAAGGGCGCAGTTGAAGACCTTTCTCCTCTCCATGGTTCTGAATCACGCAAAGCACTACGTTCGCGCAGCCGCTCGCCGGCGGGCCATGGCATCGCGCTTCGGTCGCGAGCCACGCGCGGTGTCGCTCGACGGCGAGAGCGAGGCGTCGCGCAGCGAGATCGCCCGCCTCCTGGAGCGCGCCCTCGACGAGCTGCCGCTGGAGCAGCGAGCCGCCTTCGTGCTCCTGGAGCTGGAGGAGCGGACCAGCGTGGAAGCGGCAGAGATCGTCGGCATCCCCGAGGCCACCATGCGCACGCGGCTCTTTCACGCCAAGCGAAAGCTGCGCGAGCGGCTCGAAGAGTGGGGGATGCGATGAGCGATCCGCTGCTCCGCGCCACCAAGGCCCTCAAGGGCAAGTACGACGATGCCGCCAAGGTCTCTCCGGCGCGCGAGGAGGCCGCGCGCGAGCGCATCCTCGAGGCCACCAACGTCGGCGTCCGTCATCGCCGGGCGAGTCGCATGGTGCTGCTCCCGATCGCGGCGGCGTTCGCGCTGCTGGCCACCTGGGCCGCGGCCACCGGCGCCCTCAACCGCGTGTTCTCGGTGGAGCCCACTACGTCCGGGGTGGAAACCGTGCCGCTCCCTGGTCCGGGGCTCGCGCCGCCCGCGTCGGGGAGCACGGCAGCGACGTCCACGCCGCCCGCGCCCTCCATCGCGCCCAGCGCCGTACCCTCCGTCGATGAGCCGCCCGTCCATTCCGCCCCGCCGCCGGCCCAAACCGCATCGCGTCCTTCGTCCACCGCGAGCGCGGCCGCCACCGCGAGCGCTGCGGCCACGGCCAACGCCGAGGAAGAGCGCCTCTACGCGGAGGCGCATCGGGCCCACTTCGAGACCCGCGAGTACCCACGGGCGCTTGCCGCGTGGGATGCGTACCTCGCCAGCTACCCTTCCGGACGCCTCGCCCCCGAGGCCCGCTACAACCGTGCGCTCTGTCTCGTCCGTCTCGGTCGCCGCGCGGAGGCGCAGGTGGCCCTCGAGGCCTTCGCCCGCGGCGACTACGGGACGTATCGCCGGGCCGAGTCGACGCGACTCCTCGACGCACTCTCCGGCGACGCCGCGCCCTGAAGCGTTCTGGCTCTGGGTGCCAAAGTTGCCATCGCGGTGCGATGCGATAGGTCTCGCCGATGCGAACAGTAGTGTTTCTTTCGCTGGTCGCGTGCGCCACGGCCCCGTCCAGCCCCGCGGCGAGCGACGCCGGGACCGACGCGACCACGCCCCGCGACGGTGGCGGCGACGTCGACGCGGGCGTGCGCGCGGCATGCCCCGGCGAGAAGACCACCTGCAGCGCATGGAACACCCGACACCGCTGCGAGATGGATGGGGGCACCAAGACCTGGGTGGACGAAGCCTGTGAGGGCGGGTGCTTCCTCGGCGAGTGCGAGAAGGCTGCGTGCACCGACGAGTGCGCGCTCGGCGACAAGAGCGCCAAGGGAACCTGCCAGCTGTGGGACATGGCCAAGTCTGCGGCCGCCGCCGCCGCGCCCGACGGCAAGCTCGTCGATCGTGCCCGCGACTACGATCGCATCCTGCGCGCTCGAGCGCTGGCCGATGGCCAGGTGATGAACCCGCACTACCAGGACGACGCGCTCACCACCCTCGACTTCTACTCGGGCACCCGCGACGCCGCCATCTGGACCGGCTCCGCGCTCGCGGCCCAGGCCTTCCGCTTGCGTGCCACCGAGTCGCCCGACGCCGCAGCGCAGGTTCGCAGCATGGTGGACACCCTGCATCGCGACTTCGCCATCACCGGTGCGCCCGGCGCGCTGGCGAGGTTCGTGCTGCCCACCTCGCTGGGCATTCCCACCGAGTGGACCCGGGGCGGAGCCGACTACTGCGTCAAGGAAGATGCACACTGCAACGTTATGTACGACGGCAAGCCGCACCTCTGGGAGGGCGGCATCAGTCGCGACCAGTACACCGGCGTGATGCTCGGCTACGCGCTCGCATACGACGCTACCCACGACGAGGCGGTGCGCCGCATCATCCGCGGCGACGTGCTTGCGGTGGCAGAAGAGCTGGCCAAGAAGCGGTCGCTCACCGTCAACGTGGTGGTGAACAACTTGCCGCCGGTGCCGCGCAACGTCACCTTCGAGAACGTCATCTTGATCCCCGAAGAGTTCGTGGGGGGGCGCGTCACCGTCACCGTCGACTCGGGAAACGTCGGCGAGAACACCATCCGCGGCATGCGCGAGTTCGTGCCCGACTTCTCCATGATCGTGCGCGAGGTGCTGGGCGCATCGCCGGCGGTTCCGCGATCGTCGACCGCAATCATGCTCAATGCGTTCTTCGCCATGGCGCTGCACATGGCGAAGGGCGCCGAGCCGACCCGCTACGCGGCGCTCAAGACGTACGTGGATGCCAGCGCGCCCGGGTGGCTCTCGGTCGCCGAGAAGTGGGACTACAGTCCCAACTGCGGCAGCGGCTACTTCGCCAACCACATCGCGTACATCATGGGCTACGTCGGGGCCACGGTGGAGGAAGACCCGGCGCGCAAGGCGCGGAGCCTCGCCGTTCTGGAAGGGCGCCTGTACGCGGGACTGCGCGACCACGGCAATGCGTACTTCACCTACCTGTGGAGCGGCGCCAAGGGCACCACCGGACCGGAGGTGCTCGCTGCCAACCGCGATCTCGCGGAGTTCCCGGTGGGGCCGCGGCTGCACCCGCCGCGGGATCTCACCGCCGACCCGCGCTACCCGCACGATCCCTCGTGCACCGAGAGCGGCGCGCCGATGGCCGACACGCGGGCAGCATCGAAGGTGGTGGTCGCCGTGCGCGAACGCGCCATCGAAGACTTCATGTGGCAGCGGCACCCGTGGAAGCTCAAGGACCCCGGCGTGGCGCGCCAGGTGATGCCGGGAGTGGACTACCTCGCTGCGTACTGGGCAGCGCGGGCCCACGGCCTCCTGGCCGACGATCGCCCGGGCACCTGCGCCCGCTTCGTTCCGTAGAGCTCTCGCGCGCCAGCACGTGGCGCGATTCTGTAGAGCGACGTGCGCGTCGTGCGTGGCACTGATTGCGCCAACGCTCGCGATGCCGAGAAACGCGCTATCCTGCTGCGACGCGCGTGGCATCGACCTTGCTGACGGAAGGGCATGGCTCATGTCGCGCTGGTCGGCCCGGAGATCGAAGAGAACCTCAGCCTGCGGTACGTCGCTTCGGCGCTCGCCGCCCGCGGGCACGTCGCCGACATCGTACCGTTCAACGGGCCAGCGGACTTCGCCGGAGCCCTGGCCCAGGTGGTGGAAACGAACCCCACGGTGGTCGGCGTCTCGCTGGCGTTCCAGTGGCGCGCGAACGACTTCTTGGCGTTCGTGGTGGCCCTGCGCGAGGCTGGCTACCGCGGCCACGTCTGCGCCGGTGGACACTTCGGTACCTTTGCGGCGCGGGAGATCCTCGGCGACTTCCCGGAGCTCGATTCCATTTGCGTCCAGGAGGCGGAGGAGACCTTCTCGCGCCTGGCGGAGCGCGTCGAAGCCGGCCAATCGCTCTCCGACGTGACCGGGCTCTGGCTCCGGAACGGCGACCATTCGCCGTTCTTCACCGGGCATCCAGCGCTCCCGGATCTCGCCACGTTGCCGTGGCCCGACCGCCGTGGTGAGCCTGCGGCATGCTTCGGTCACCCGATCGCGCCGCTGGTCTCGAGCCGTGGCTGCTACGCGAACTGTTCGTTCTGCTGCATCGCTGCGTGGCACGAGCAGAGCCTCCCGGGGAAGCGCTACCGGCTTCGCGAGGTGGACGACGTCGCCGCCGAGATGGTTGCCATGCAAAGGGACCGCGGTATCGACATCTTCGTCTTTCACGACGACAACTTCTTCGTCCCGGGGCACCGGAAGAACATCGAGCGCTTCTCTGCGCTGGCCGATGCCCTGGAGCGCCAAGGGATCGGCAACTACGCGACGGTCGTCAAGGCGCGGCCCACCGACGTCACCCCGGCGGTTTTTCGCGTGCTCCAGGAGCGGCTGCGCTGCATTCGTACGTACATCGGCATCGAGACCGACGCCGACCAGGGGCTCTCCACGCTGCAGCGCTGGTCGCAATCCAAGCAGAACCATCGCGCCATCGACGTGGCTCGCGAGCTCGATCTCTACGCCTGCTTCAACATGCTGATCTTCGACCCCGACACCACGCTCGAGAGCATCGAGACCAACATCGCGTTCATGCGATTCGCCGCGGAGTTTCCCTCCAACTTCGGTCGCGTGGAGCTCTACGCGGGGACGCCCTTGCTCGCGCGGATGCAGGCCGAAGGGCGCTGTCGCGGCGACTACATGAGCTGGGATTACACGCTGACCGACCCCGCCGCCGAACGCGTGTTCCAGCTCGCGATGCAGTGCTTCGACGAGCGCAACTTCGGCGCCGACGCGCTGGCGAATCGCATCATGGGCACGCGCTTCGACATCGCCGTGTGCCGTCACTTCCATCCGGACCTGTTTCGTCCTCAGTGGCTCGTCGAAGGCAAGGAGCTCTCCCGCGCCCTCGCGGTCTCGAGCGCCGATGCGCTGGCGCGGATCGTTGGCTTCGTGAGGTCAGGCGCTCCCTCGAGTGCCGAGGCCGATCTGGTCGGCGAAGAGGCCGCTCGCCTGCGGCTCGGCGAAGAAGCGGTGCGGGGTAGGGCGCAGGGGCTCGCCCGGGAGCTGCTCTCGGTGATCCAGCGCGGCCAACCGCTCACCCACCTCGGCGACCGCGTTGCGACGCCGCTGCAGAAGGCCAAGGAGGTCGCATGACCACGAAGAAGCGTTTGACGTTGATGCCGGAGGTTCTGCCTTCGCCCGAGAAGATCGCCGGACGACCGGAGCCGCGAGCCCGGATCCTCGCCCGACTGAAGTACCTCTCGGCCCTGTCCATGACCTCCCTGGCCGCTGCCGCTTGCCTCAACGATGGCTACGGGGTGGTGGATCCAATCCCCTCGCCGTCGTGCACCAAGCCGCCCTTGCCCACCGTCGCCGCGCGCTACGTGTCGCGCAACGACGGCGGGGCGGACGCAGCGGTCGATGCTGGCCTCACCGACGCGGAGGCACTCGACGCCGAGGCGAGCGATGCCGGTGCCGATGCCCAGGCGGCCGATGCTTCGACACCATCCGACGGAGGCGCCAAGGCAGGCGAGGCCCGCCTCGTCGAGATCAGCCTCGGGTTCGAGCGAGAAACGCCCAACCAATACGGGCAGCCGGTGGAGAGCGATGCACCCATCGTCGAGTCCTCCTTCTTCGGGAGCCGTGCCCGCCTCGTCGTATCGGTTCCCGCCGGACGCAGCACGGTGCAATTGACGCTTCCGCTCATCTGCGACGGTACGACCGGGAAGCTCGCCGTCGCGCTCGAGCTGGGTGAAGCCAGCGTCGCGGTCAAGACGAAGCTCCCCTGACAGCTACGGCGAAGGCGCGGTGCTTCGGGACGCGCGCAGCTCCGCCTCGAAGGACGAAGAGAGGTAGCGATACATGGCCGGGTAGCGCCGCTGGAGATTGGTGCGCGTCTTGGTGCTGCACCGCAGCTCGTCCACCGCCACCGCCAGGAACTCTTCGATGTTGCTGCGCCTGTACCTGGCGTTGGTGTCGCCCACCACCGCCGCCCGGGCCAGCTCTTCGCGATACAGCCGCTGGAGCTCGGTGCTGCGCCTCGAGAAGCCGACGGCCAGGTCCACGGAATGGGTCGCCTCGTGAATGGCGAGCGACCAAGCGTTGTTGGGGCGGCTCGAGTCGCCCAGGTACACGCCCTTGGCGTTGCCGGTGCCGGGCACCGAGTCCCAGGTGAGTCCGGTGCCCTCCCAGCCCCGCGGCGAGGTGCCCCGCAGGCCGCGGAACTCGGAGAAGTTCACCACCGTGCCCCCGGTGAGCGCGATGAACATGCCGCGCTCCCGGAACGTCGCCAGCATCTCCTCGGGCAAGAGGCCGAGCTCGTTGAGGTGGCGGATCTTCTCCTGGGCGCCGATGCGCTTCGAGGTGGGCTCCTCGATGCGAATGTCGTGGAGCCGGGCGGTGGAGAGCACGTCCAGGCGAACTTCGCAGTCGACGCCGTTGGCGCGGCTATCTTGTTCGTCGGTTGCCGAAGGATCGATGCTGCCGCAACCGGTGCTCGCCAGCAGCGTCGCGGCGACCCCGGCGACGGCCAGCGCGGCCCAGGATTTCATGGCATTCGGAGGGCACTCGGGGCAATGCGGCATGGGGTGCAAGAAGTCCCACGGTACCGAGTCGCGGATCGTTCTCGCAAGGTGGTCGCAGGTAAGCGCGTTACGTTCGGTGCGTCCTTTCCCGCCGTCGCGGCACAGGTGCCTACGTGCGTTCGTCAGCCGTAACCGCCGTGGCATAGCGTCGCCGCCTGGCCGCAATACTCGGTGGTGCAGTCGATCATCTTCTTCCGTGCGCCGGGCGTATCGCGGGTCACGCTCATGATGCGCTGACACGCCTCGGTGGTGAGCGGCTGCGAGGGTGAGCGCGCCGCGCACTTCTGCACGATGGGCGCGCAGGTGGCCGCGGTTCGTGGATCGATCTCCTTGGGTGACGCCCAGCCCTCCAGACAACCGCCGGGATCGGGGGAGACGAGCATCAGGTCGCAGGTGTTGCGGGTGTTGTTCTGGCGGAGCATGCACTGCATGAAGCGCTGAAACCTCGGCGGCGAGAGGCGCGCCTCGATGGTGCGGCAGGTGGGGAGGAGCACCTTCATGCCCTCGGCGAACGGATGCCCCAGCGGGCACCGAAGCTCGCTGCACGCGTGCTTGGCGTTGGGGTCGAAGTCGTCCATGCGCGAGACCGGTGCCGGCTCCACCGTGGCCGTCGGAACCGCCGGCGCCGCGGTGGTCAGGGCGGGCGCATCGGTAGCCACCGGCGCCGGGGGAGGGATGTGCACCTCGGCCGATGGGCGCGCTTCCGGCGTCGTCGGCACCTCCGCCGGGGCAGCCTCTTTGGCGCAGGCGGCGTGGCC
>JABFRG010000202.1 GCA_013141295.1 Polyangiaceae bacterium | reverse complement strand
ACGTAGTAGAGGCTGCCGGAGCGCGACGCGACGAAGTCGAGGTCCATGCCGTTCTTGTCGCCCTTGAAGCCAGAGACCACGTGCGCGGCGTAGTCGAGCTGCACCGATTGGCCGAACCAGTGGGTGCCGCTGAGCTCGAGGCCGTTGTCGGGGAAGGGGCTGGGCATCACGCCCATATTCCAGTCGCGCATGCGCAGCATGCGACCCATGTCGTAAACGAGCGGCTTGTCGGAGAGCTTGTGGTTCGCCGGATCGTGCCGCAGGTTGAAGTTGCCGAACGACGGGCTGAAGCGGCCCAGGCGAATGTTCAGCTCGTCGGCGACCCGGTAGTCGATGTGCGCCATGTCCATCTCGAAGCCATGGCATCCGAAGCACACCTTGAAGTTGCCGGAGAAATGCTCGGAGACGTCGATGGCGAGCTTGAGACCGGCCTCGATGGTGGCTCCGTCGAAGGCATTCTGGTCCGGTCGCTGCCGATCGAACGACCCGTGGTAATCGACCTGCACCGAACCGGCGAAGGTGCGATCCACCGCCTGCGCCTGGCCGCCGAAGCACAGGGCCCAGAGCACGGTCGCCAGGAGCACGACGGGAAAGATGCGGCGCATCATGGCGCCCCCGCTTCTGCGCCGGCTTCCACCGGGTCGCGCCGCACCGAGTAGGCGTGCAAGAAACGCAGGATCGGCGGCTCGTCCTCGGGCGAGATGCCGCTCTGCGGCTGTCGCCGCATGCGTGTAACATACACTTTCCAGTACTCGTCGTCCTTGGGCGCGGCGCCCAGCGCGCGGGAGAGCGCGTGGCACTTGGAGCAGCGCGCCGCGAACAGCTGGTACTCGCTCTCGAACCCCACCGGGACCGCCGCGACCGGGAGGCCGTCGCCCAGGTGTGGAGGTCTGGGGCAAGCCAGGAGGGCGAAGACACAGGCCATCACCGTCAGCCCGCCGATGGTCCGTCGCTTCAT
Source organism: Polyangiaceae bacterium (assembly GCA_013141295.1). GTDB lineage: Bacteria > Myxococcota_A > Polyangia > Polyangiales > Polyangiaceae > JABFRG01. The sequence goes on along the minus strand of JABFRG010000202.1, from coordinate 7,419 downwards.
TCGTTGTCGCCTCCCTGCGCGCCCTCGGTTATCCACTGGCGCAGCGTGGCGATGTCTGCCGGCGCCCACGGGGTTTCGCCCTTGGGCATGCGCGCCCCGGTCGTCTGCCTCCCTTCGAGCTTCATCACCATCACCGAGCCCGTCGGATCACCGGCAATGAGGATGCGCAGGCCCGACGTGTTGCCGCCGCGGCGGATGCTCTTCAGGGTCGACGTGTCGAAGCCGCTCATGTCGTAGCCCGGGTGTCGTGGTTGGGTCGAGTCGTGGCAATCGCGGCATCCGCCGCCCGCCGGATCACCCTGCGCGCGATTGATGAGCGGCCGTATCTGCAGGGCGAAGCTCACGCCCGCCGCGACACCGTCGGGCAGGTTGTTGGCGTCCGTGCCGGAGGTCGAGCCGTCCGTGGGGCGCCCCTGCGCATCGAGCCCCGCGTCGTCCTCGAGCAGGGGCCCGACCCGCGGGTCGAGCGGCGCGCACGACGCGACCGCGAGCCACCCGCCGCAGCCCAGGGCCCACGCGGCGACGAACCGTACCTTCGCAGATTGTCCCGGGCCCATGGTCGCGTGCTCCTCGAGCGATCGGTGTGGGGGCTTCAGTTGGCGACCGGCGCGAGATCGAGCTCTGCGCTCGCGCTGCCGGTGTCCGGGGGTTGGGGCAAGCGTTTGCCGACCAGGCGGGTGCGAACGCAGGCCGCCGCGCTCTGCGTCGCCGGGGGGAGCCGTACGTTGACCGCGCGCACCACGCCGTCCTCGTCGATGTCCATGTGGGCCGTCCCGTGGGTCATCTCGGCGGCGGAGAGGGCGCCGCTGAAGCATCCATCGACCGCCGCGCGCGCCACGAGCGCCGCAACCGGTGCGCGGCTCACCGCGGCGACCGACACCACCGTCGCGCGAAGATGCGCCGGTGCCGACGCGGCGGCGACGGCGGGAGGGAGCGACGTCGCTTGCGGGATCGACGTCGTTTGCGGGGTCGAGGTGGCTACCGCGCTGGGCGGCACGGCCTCGCGCGCATCGGAGCGTCGCCCGCTTCGGCCTCCCAGCGAGTCGACGCGACCTGCGCGTGCGGCGGCCACCGGGAGGGGCGCGTCCTTCCCCCGTACCACCTCGGGCACGCTCGCCAGCGGACCCACCGTGCCGTCGACGGCCGTCGGCGCGGGTTCGACCGTCGTCGCCGCGGCCGCCGCGGCGCCCTTGCTCCGGAACGCGAACAGCGCGGCAACGGTGCTGGCGAGGAGCGTCGCGCCGAGCAGGGCAACCCACGCGCCCCGGCCCAGGCGTCGCGCGGGAGCGGTGCCGCGCACCTCCGTCTCGGCGTTGCGCGCGTCGGCCTTGGCGCGCGCTTGGCGCTCGAAGGTGCTGGCGGTGACCATGGGCGTGGAAGCCGGCGGGGGAACGCTCTCTGCGGACGCTTCGCGCAACGCCGCACGCATGGCCCGAGCGCTGGGGAAGCGTCGCTCCGGCACCTTGGCGAGGGCGCGCAAGCATACGCTCTCGAGGGCGGCACCGAGACCCGCGCGATGCACGCTCGGCGGCTCCGGCGCGTGGGTGAGCTGCATGAGGACGGTGGCGGTGATGTCGGCTCCTTCGAAGGGAAGGCGGCCGGTGAGCATCTGGTACATCACCACGCCCGCCGAGTAGATGTCGGAGCGTGCCGTCGCTGCCTCGCCGCGGGCTTGCTCCGGCGACATGTAAGCCGGTGTTCCCACCACCGTGCCCACGCCGGTGATGCGCGGTCCGCGCGGCCCCGATGCCGGTGGCGCGTCGCCATCGTCGCTCGTCGGCGCCACTCCCGCGAGGCTCGCGATGCCGAAGTCGCAGACCTTCACCAGCACGCCCTCGCGCCCGTCGTCGTCCAAGCGATCCAGGATCAGCACGTTGTCGGGCTTGAGATCCCGATGCACGATGCCCATGTCGTGGGCCGCGGCCAGCGCCGCCAGCATCTGCGAGAGAATCTCCACCGCGCGAGCCTCGGGCAACGGGCCGTCGTCGGCCACCAGCTGCTCCAGGCTCTTGCCCGGCACGAACTCCATGACGAGATAGAGGAGGCCGTCCGGCTCCTCGCCGTAGTCGGTGACCGCGATGGAGTTGGGGTGGGAAAAGCCGGACGTGGTCAGCGCCTCGCGCTGGAACCGATCGGAGAACTCGCGATCGCGGGCGAGCCGTGGATGAATCACCTTCACCGCCACGTCGCGCTCGAGCGCCACCTGGCGGGCGCGATAGACCTCGCCCATGGCGCCGCCGCCGAGCCGCTCGCGCACCAAGTACTTTCCCGCGATCATCCTCCCGGAGAGCGACGGGCGCCCCCCGGAGTCTGCGGTGCCTGGCCTCAACGAACGTCCTCCTCAGGAGTCGTACCCGGCCCCCCAGCGCAGCAGGCTCCGAGCGCGCACTTACTGCACGTGCGACACACGCGTACATCGATGCGGACGTTCAGGTCAGAACGGTTGCGGCGCGTCCACCGGCTGCCAGTCGTCGTTCTCGCCCTCGAAGCGGCTGCCGCGCGCAGGGGGTCGCGCAGGCGGACGCGGCGCTCCGGGCTTGTGGAACACGACCGCCTGACCGGCGCCGTCGGCTTGCTCGCGCTCGGTGATCTTTCCGGTCTTCTGCGCGATGCGGATGAGCTTGGCGATGTTGGCCTGCCAGCCCGGCGAGAGCTCGCCGCGGTCTTTCAGGTGCGAGAGCTTCACTGGCGACGGCAGCACCGAGGAGAGAAACATGCACTCTGCAACATTGAGCTCCTCGGCGCGGCGCCCGAAGTAGTAGTACGCCGCCTTGCCGATGCCGTACACGTCGGGGCCGAATTCGATGATGTTCAGGTACAGCTCCATCATCTCGTCTTTGTCGAAGGTCTGCTCCAGGTAGTCGGTGAGGATGATCTCCTCGAGCTTGCGCGACAGGGTCTTCTCGCGGGTCAAGAACAGGTTCTTGGCGAGCTGCATCGAGATGGTGCTGGCGCCCTGCACGAAGCGCTTGGCCTTCAGGTTGTTCACCAGCGCGCGCTTGATGGCGGTGTGGCTGAAGCCGTGATGGTGGCGAAAACCGCCGTCTTCGGTGGTCAGCACCGCCACCTGCATGAAGGGGCTGATCTGCCCGAGGGAGGTCCAGTTGTCGCTGCCCGGGCCGGTGAGCTCTTCGCCCACGGTGCCGTCCGGATGGTAGATGCGGTGGCGGAACGCGTGGGTGAAGCGCCGCCGGTCGAGGGACTCGGGCACCTTGTCCATGTGGCAGTCGTCGTAGATGTCGTAGTCGAGCGCCAGATCGTCGAAGTGCGTCGAGTCGAAGCCCAGATGGCCGCGGGCGCCGAAGGTTCCGCGCATGGTGGCTCCGGCCAGGGTGGGCAGCAGGGCCGAGGGCACCGATGTGAGGATGGCCCCGCAGCTCGCGGTGGGGACGTCGAAGGAGAGATCGGCCGCCACCCGGGCAGCGTCGCTGCGGGCGGTGCCGTGCATGCGGAAGTGGAGGGCGCCCACGCTCACCTCGCCATCGTCGAGCCGGAGCGCGCTCCCTTCGGTGAGGACGCCGCGACCCATTACCGACACGTCGAGCCCGTGCAAGGTCTCCTTGGAGAGCCGGGGCTGGGTGAGTCCCAGGCCTTTCACCGCCACGTTCCCGTCGAAGGTGACGCCTTCGCCGGCTGGCGCCAGCGTGAGGTCGCCCTTGCCCGCGAGGGTGGTCTTCTCCACGTCGGTGATGCCCATGGGGCCGTTGCGCAGGCCCATGAGCGTGGCCGGGACCGGACCGCCCTCGAGGTGCAGGCCCAGATCGCTCTTCGCGTCGGCCGGAAGCGCCACGCGAAACAGCATGGGTGTCACGCCTTCCTTCTTCTCGCTGGAGAACGTGGCCGTGATGCGCCCACCGGTGCGCGAGACCGAGAGCGGGCCGCGGCCCAGCGCCAGATCGCCGTCGGGCTTGTTCGGCGTGCGCACGACCACCTCGACCGCGTCGAGGACCACCGTGGCGCTCTCCGGGAAGAGCGCGTTGGCGCGGACGGCCACTCCGTCGACCTTCGCCCGGAGGGCCTTCAGATCCGGCAAGCGGAACAGCGGTCCGGCATCCACCGTTTGTGCTGCCGTCGTACGCGCCGGAGCTTCCGGTTCTTCCGCCGCGCGCAGTACCGTGAGCGCGCATCGATCGGCGCGCACGGTCTTGAGCGTCTGCGCGGCGTCCACGTCCACCGAGAGCCCGTGCATGGTGAGGCCGTTGCCCTCCACCTGCGCGGTCACGTCCTGCGCCTCCAGGTGGAGCCCGTCGTCGCCGCGCGAGACGCCGAACCCGGTCGCATGCACTTCGCTCCCCTGGTCGCTCCAGTCGAGGCGCGCGCCCTCGAGGCGAATCGGCGTGTGCGCGCGCGATTCCGTGGCGCCGCTACTGCTGGCGTCGCGTGCCCGAAGACGCGCGAAGCGATCGCGCAGCTCCCCGATATTGCCTGCAAGATGCACCGTTCCGCCGCGCACCGTGACCGCCTTAGGCTTGAGGCCGACGGAGAGGTCGACCACCACGTCGTCGGCGTCCAGGGTGACGCCCTCGATATCGTCCGGGGTCGCGTGGACGCCCTTGAGGTGCACCGCGAAGAGCCCCGGTCGAACGGAGCCCACGGTGACGTGCGCGTGCCTTCGGGTGGCCTCGGCCTGCACCTTGGCGCGCACCAGCGGACCGAAGCCCACCGCACACGCGCCCAGGATCACCAACGCGACCGCAGCAACGATGAGGATCGTGCGTCGCGAAGGGAGTCGCATCGTGGGCATCTTAACGCCGCTCCCGGAAGACACCTTCATTCTTCGCGAAAACGACCGCTAACCGCGCGAAACCACGAGCCCGCCCGCGAAGCTCAGCCGCATCGAGAGCGGACACGGACCCTGGCACGGGCGTCGGCGCGGAGCTGGTCGCAGGACGTGCCGGTCAGCGCCAGACGCTTCCCGCGCTTGAAGGTCGGCAGGCCCCAACCCTGGAACGCGTCCCGAGGAATGACCGTTTCCTTGCCGTTACCGGCCACCAGCGTCACCTCCATCCGGGACTCGGGGACCGGACCTTTCGCGTCGACCAGGGCGGGCAGGACGAGCTCGCAGTCAGACGGCAGCACCGTGCTCCGCAGCATCGCGACGATGATGCTCGCGACCTCGGGAGCTGTCTTTCCGAGCGTGTTGAGCTGGTGGACGCACTGCACAGACGCTGACTCGTCTCCGCAGTTCAGCTCGGTGATGCCGCCGGCGTAGGCCAGCTCGCTCATGAACGTGCCGTAGTCGTACATGCCACCGGCGCCGAGGCCCACCGGGGCCGTCCATATGGGCAACGTCGCGGCGAGACTGTCCTTGGCGAGGTTCACCACCTCGCTCGGCGTACCGTCGATGGGGGGACTATCGGATACGAGCACGAGTATGCGTTGTCCATTGGCGCGGACGTTCGCGGGAGGCGCGTAGTTGGCGAGCGCCGCATAGCCGCCCGTGAGCGCTGCCTTGGTCGGACTGCTGTCGCTCGTTGCAGACTGCAGGCGCCTGGCGAAGGCAAGCTCGCTGGCGTTGGTCACGGCTTGGAGCGGGACATCTGCAGATGTGGGGTAGGGGCCGCGGCGGCTCGCGCTGATGTCGCCCGTGTCGCCGAAGATCATCAGCCCGGCCACCACATCCGCCGGTTTGCCCACCTGCGTACGCAATCCCGTGCGCGTGCCGATGTCGCGAATGACCGTCTGGAGGGCGCTCACCTGAGCGTCCCACTTCACCCCGGTCATGCTGCCGGAGCCGTCCGCTACGAACTCCAGGTAGGTCGGCATCGGCTCGGGAAAGACCTCCGCCGGCGTGCAGCTCGCGTCGGGCGTGGACCCTGACCCGTCCGCAGCCGTTCCCGAGTCTGCGGTGCCACTACCCCCGTCGTCCGTGGATCCGGAACGTGCCGGGGGGGCAACGTTGTCGCCACAACCGATTGCCACCAGCGCTCCCGCGAGCGCGACCTTCCACGAGCTTCTCATCGTTCCCCCTCTATCTTCGATTCGGTTCGTTCGGTGTCAGCCGCCGCCGGTCTTGCAGCCGAGCTTGACCTTGGTCTTGCCCTTCACGTCGCTGCGCGCCTGCACGCAGGCGTTGCCGTTCAGGATGATGCGCGTCGGGTCGGCGTCGTTGTCGTACGTCCAACCGTTGGTCGGGTCCTTGGCGATGGGCGTCTCTTTGCCGTCCTTGTCCACGTAGGTGACTTGCACCTTCTTGGGGTCGGCCGGCTTGCCGTCCTTGTCGACGAGCACGAGCGTGAGGTCGCACTCGGACGCGATGGCACGAATCTTCGTGAGCGCCGCCACCATCTCGCTGGTGATCTGCGAGGCCGGTTTTCCGCCCGACGGATCGATCTGGTAGAAGCAGTCGGGGTTGGTGGTGAGCGCCGGGTTGCAACCGGTGGGCGCCGTCTTGCCGGCCACCGCGAGGTTCGCCATGAAGGTCGGGCTGTAGGACGAGCCGTTCCCGATGCCGATGGAGTACGTGTAAATGGACTTCGGCTGCGCAGCCTTTGCCGCTGCCAGATTCTTGATCGAGTTCGCCGGATAGTCGTCCGTCGGCTGACCGTCGGAGAGCAGTACGACAACGCGCTTGCCGTTGGGCTTCACATTCGCTTGCGGAACATATCGCTCGAGCACGCCGTACGCGCCCGTAAGTGCCGCAAGCGTGGGCGTGAGGTCGTCAGGCTGCCCACCCACGCGACCCCAGAAGTTTCCGAGTGTGCCGTTGTCGGCGATCGGCTGAACGTCGAGGTCCGCGCTCGTGGGGTAAGGACCCTCCTTCGCAGGGCTCGCGTCCAACGTGTCGGCGAAGACGATGACGCCCGCGGCGGTGTCGGCGAGCTCACCGTTGCCGATCTGCGTGGTCGTGCGGTTCTTGATGTCCTCGAACACCGCCTTGAGGGCGTTGACCTGTCCGGGCCACTTGTTGTCGCTCGCCATGCTTCCGGAACCGTCGGCAACGAACTCGAAGTACACCGGAACCGGCGTCGGGAGCACCTCGCCACCGCCGCAGCCCTCACCCACGATGTCGCCGCTGTCCGGCTGATCGGTGCCCACCGCGGGCGGCACGTAGACGTCGGCGTTGCCGGCGTCGGACGTCTCGCCGAAGCCGTTGTTGGCCTTGTCGCTGGAGCAGCCCTGCGACACCCCGAAGGTGACGACGCCGGTTGCGATGAGGAACGCTGCAGAGGTGAGAGCTTGTTTCACGGGATGGTCCTTGTTCGAATTTTCAGCCGCCGCCGACCTTGCAACCCAGCTTGACGCGCACCTTGCCGACCGCCTTCTTCTTGCGGACCTCGTCGCAAGCGCCGCCGTGCAGGAGGATCTTGGTGGGGTTGGCGTCGTCGTCGTAGCTCCAGCCGTTGTTGACGTCCTTGGGGATGTCGGAAATCTTCTTGTTCGGGTCGTCCTTGTCGACGAAGTCCACCTGCACCTTGG
>JABFRG010000411.1 GCA_013141295.1 Polyangiaceae bacterium | reverse complement strand
TCGTGAGGCCGCGCTGGAAGCTCTCGCTACCGCCGCGCGCAAGGTCCCCTTCTCGTTCGATGCGCCGGCCGGGGGCTTGGCCGTCTGGACGCACTGGCCCGATCACGACGTCCTGGCCCTCGCGCGACGCGCCTATGCGCGCGGGGTGCTCGTGCTCCCGGAGGCGGCGCTCACGAGGCGCCCCGACGCTCACGGCATGCGCGTCGCCTTCGGCCATCTCGCGCCGCCCCTCTTCGCGCAGGGCGTGCGGCGCCTGATGGCAGCGGCCCAAATGAAGAGTGCCCGCCCTCCAGGGTAGGGGGCAGGCACTCGTGCGCAAAGAAACCAGGCTCAGGGATGACCGGGCGGCATACCGCCGTGGGGATCCATGCCCGGCGGCATCTGCATGCCCGGCGGCATCTGCATGCCCGGCGGCATCTCCAGGTGCGGACCGCCGCCGTCCTTGGGAGCGCCGGCGTCGGCGTTGGGCTTCTGGAACTTCATCACCTCGGCGGTGGCCCACTCGGAGGGCCAGCTGGAGATGACGTAGATGGTGTCGGAGCCCTCTTTCTGGGCGTAGTGCGAGGTGCCGTTGGCGACCTTGCCCACCTTGAGGGTGTACTTGCCGGCGTTGTCCTTCAGCGTGACGGTGAGCGTGCCTTCCGGCTGATCGAGCCCGGTGTCGGCGGCGGTCTTGCCATCGGCGAAGTCGTCGGCGTTGAGGTTCTTGTACGCGCGGAGGAGGTCGGCGACCTTGGTGTCGTCGAAGCGGTCGATGGCCTTCTCCTTGAAGGTCCCGCCCCACTTCTCGCCCTTGGTGAAGGAGAACGCGCCCGCCTTGTTGGTGAGCTGCACCTGCGTGGCGTTGGCATCGTCGAACTTGAGGATCTCCATGTCGCGCCAGGTCTTGGCCTCGCGCGCGTAGAGGAAGCTCGAGTAGCCGCTCACGGCGTACACGCCCGGCTTACCGTCGACGGCGGTCATCTGGCCGCGACCGCCCGCCTTGCCGAAGGTGATGTCGGCTTTCTTGTCCGCGCCCTTGAAGGCCACCACGTGCACGGCCTTGGCGGCATCGAGCTCGTAGAGCTTCTTCTGGTCGTCGGTGAGCTGGCTCGAGATGACCTCGGTGGCCTTGAGCTCCTTCATGTTGTCGATGAGCGCCTTGACGTTCCCCTGGTTCGCGGGGAAGGCCACGGGCTTCACCATCTCCCACTTGTCGCCCTTCTTCTGCAGGGTGACCTCGCCCTTGTCGGCGTTGGTGATGACGATCTTGTCCAGGTCTTCGGGGGCCTTCACGTCCGGAAGGTCGGCCGAGCTGGTGGTGGTCTTGCCGACCGAGTCGTCGGCCTTGGTGCGGTAGTAGACCGCCGCGCCGATGGCGCCGAGGATCACGACCCCGAGAATGATTCGCTTATCCATGTTCGTTCACGCTTTGCGTTGATGCGTCGAGAGAGAAAGGGGCGCAGCGGCGGAGGCAGGTACGAACCGGGCCTCCACCACCGCGCAGGCTGCGCCTAGGCCAGAGAGACGTTCTCTCGGGCCGCCATGCGGAGCCGCCATCGGATGAACCCGAAGAGGGCGAAGAGGATCGGCAGGATGGCGACGAGCGCGATCTCCACCGAACGCTGCTGCGTCTTCCGGGCCTGACGCATCTCTTCGTCACGCTTCTTGAGCTGATCGTCCGACTCTTCGGAGAAGGTCGGCTTCGACACGTCGCCGTACACGAGGTTCGGCTCGTTGAGGATCTTCGCCGAGACGGCGAGGAGATCGGTGTCGCCGCTGAGCCAGTCCAGGGTGTTCTTGAAGGCAAGAATCGTCTGGGTGAGGGCCTGCTGCGCGTAGGGACCGGCAATCTGAAGGAGCTGCTCGTCGCCGCCCATGCCGGGCATCTGCATGCCCATCTGGCCCATGTCCGGACCGTTCCCGGCGCGGGCGAAGGGGTTGGCGAGGAACTGCGACGACGACACCACGAGAATGCGCGCCGGCTTGGCGGACTTCTCGGGGCGCTCGACGCCCATCTTGTCGCCTTCCGGGAATGCCGTCTTGAGGTTGCCCTCGACGTTGGCGGCAACGCCGAACTGACCCCACTCGCCCTTGGGGCGCCACTGCTTGAGCGGCCGCAGGTCCACCGTGTCGGTGGTCTCGCGGAGCGCGCGCGGGGTGGAGCGGGCCACCAGCTTGAAGTTGCACTGGTCGGGCTTGAGGCCCTCGCAGCGCACGTCGTTGGGCTGCTTCTCCGGGTGCATGATGACCGAAGAGGCGAACGGGAAGGCCAGCGCCGGGATGCGGAAGAACGCCGCGAACGAGGTGTCGAGCAGCTGCTCGTCACCGCTGAAGCGGGTGTCGTCCTGCACGTCGAGCATCTGCGGGAAGCGGACGCTCGCCGGGCCGCCCTGGGTCATGATGGAGACGCGGAACGAACGACCGAAGTCGACGATGGCGTCCTTGCGCATCTCGATACCGTAGCCGGCGAGGAGCTTCTCGAGGCCGTGGGTGTTGAGCGACGCGTTCATGGTGGCGTCGGACGCCTTCACGTTGACCGCCGAGGCGAACACCGCGAGGGTCTTGCCCTTGAGGAGGAACTGGTCGATGCGACGAAGCTCCTTCTCGGTGTAGTCCTTGTTGGGCTGGGTGATGATGACGCCGTCGAGGGTGTCGTCGATCTCCGCGTCGCCCGCCTTCAGGTCCACGTCCTGGATCTGGTAGAAATTGAAGTTCGAGGTGAGGATCTGCTGGAGCGACGGCTTGCCCATGTTGGCGGGCACCAGGTTCGACTCCGTGAGCTTCATCTCGTCGTGGCCGCCGATGACGCCGACCTTGTGCTTGATGTCGTCGCCCTTGTCGCGCAGCTCGCGGATCTTGTTGGTGATCCAGAACTCGAGGCCGTCCGTGCGATCGGGCGGCAGGAACTTGATGGCGTCCTTCTCGGAGCCGTACTTGAAGACGATACCCATGAAGCCCTGGGTGACGGCGGCCTTCTCTTCGGTGTCGCTGGCTTCGCCGAAGGGCTGCTCGACGAGACCGGCCTCCTTGGCCGTCTTCTTCTCGTCCTCGGTCTTCGCTTCGATGATGTTGAAGTCGAACTTCTTGTCGCTGCCGGCCTTGTACTCGACCATGAGATCGCGAAGGTCGCGAACGAAGGTGTCGAGCTTGGGGAGACCACGGGTGACGTAAACGTCGACCTTCATCTCTTGCTTCATCGAGCGGAGGAGGCGCTTGGAGCCGTCGGAAAGCGAGTAACGCTTGTTGACGGTGATGTCCGTGCGCACGTACCCGCCGAGGGCGGAGAGTGCGTTCAGACCGATCAAGATGCCGGCCGCGATGAGAAGGAGAACGCCGCTCTCGGTTGCTGCTTTCGCTCTACGTTCCATGGGTCAGTTCCACTTGCGGGATTCGAGGTTGCGGAAGGCGACGAGCGTTCCGAAGATGGCGATGGACAGGAAGTACACCACCGCGCGCGTGTCGATGAGGCCGCGAGAGAACGGCTCGTAGCGCGTCTGGAAGCTGAGGAACGCGATGATGTCGCCGGGGAGGCCCTTCACCGACTGCACCACCGAGCCGATCACGTAGAGGAACGCGAGGGTGGCGGAGGTGGCGAAGAAGGAGAGGATCTGACTCTCGGTGAGGCTCGAGAACATCATGCCGATGGCGATGGACGCCGCGGACATGAGGAAGAGCCCGAGGATGCCGGCCCAGAACGGACCCCAGTCGAAGGCGCCCATGTGCCAGGGGAACTTGAACATCACCAGCGGGTACGCGATGACGAGCAAGAGCTGGACGACGACCATCGACAGCGCGGCGAAGTACTTGCCGAGGATGACCTCGCTGTCCTTCACCGGCATGGTGATGAGCAGCTCGATGGTGCCCATGCGCTTCTCTTCCGAGAGGGCGCGCATGGTGAAGAGCGGCGCGGTGAGCGCGCACAGGATCATCGGCAAGAAGTTGGGGCTGCCGTTGGCGGTGCTCGAGCCGATGAGACGGCTCATGGAGGCGCGGTCCGCCTGCCAGGTGCCGCCGTCGTAGTAGAAGAAGTACACACCCACGCCCACCAAGGTGAGGCAGATGAGGATGTAGGCGACCGGCGAGTTCAGGTAGGCCCCGATCTCGCGCTTCATGATGGTCCAGATGTTGGCGAGGCCCGAGCCCTTGCGCTCGTACGCAGGGCCCGAAGCGCCCGAAGCCTTGGCGGGAGGCGGTGAGGACTCTTTCTCGTCCTCCTCTTCCTCCTCTTCCTCGGCGGCGTCCTTCTCGTCCTTCTCTTCGTCCGTCACGGTGGCTTCACTCATGGCGGTCACTTCTCCTCGTCCTCGTCGTCGTCGTCATCGTCATCGTCGTCATCATCGTAATCGTCCTCGTCGACCTCGGCCTTGGCCGGGCCAACACGGCGGTTGCGGCGTTCGTCGCCGATGGTGAGATCCCGGAACACGTCTTCCAGGGTCTGCGTCTCGCGGTGAAGCTCGAGCAGGCCCCAGCCCTTGTCCATGACCAGCTTGAAGAGCTCGCTGCGAAGGTCGACGTCCTGATCGGACGCGAGCTCGAAGGCGTGCGCACGCTCGTCGGTGGGAAGCTCCGCGACCCGCTGCACGCCCGAGATCTTGCGGAGCGCTTCGGCCACTTCGCTGGCGCTGGGCGGCGGGTTCTTGCCGCGGTAGGTCGTATCCTTGCCGTCTTCCTGCACGGAGAAGGCGTAGCGAACACGGCCGCTCTTGGCGCGAATCTCTTCGAGGGCACCGTCGGCGACGACGCGGCCCCGGGAGACGATGATGGCGCGCGCGCAAGCGGACTCCACCTCGGCCAGGTTGTGGGTCGAGAGCAAGACCGTGCGGTCCTGACCGATCTGCTTGAGGTAGTCGAGGAACTCGGCCTTTTCGTTGGGGTCGAGATCGCTCGTCGGCTCGTCGAGGATGAGAATCGGCGGATCGTGGATGAGCGCCTGGGCGAGGCCCACGCGCTGCCGGTAGCCGTGCGAGAGCTGGCGAATTTCTTTGCTCAGCACCTGGGCAAGACCACAGACCTCCACCACCTTGCGCGCCCGTTGCCGGAACGTCGACGCATCGATGTGGCGCAGGTTCGCTGCAAACTGGAGATACTCGATGACGGTCATCTCCAGGTAAAGGGGGGCGCGCTGGGGCAAGTAGCCGAGGCTCTCGCGGACCGCCAAGGGGTTGTCGAACACGTCGTGACCGCGGACCTGCGCCACTCCATCGCTGGGCGCGATGAAGCAGGTGAGGATGCGCATGGTCGTCGACTTGCCGGCGCCGTTGGGTCCGAGGAACCCCACGACTTCACCTTTGCGGACCTCGAAGCTGACCTTATCGAGGGCGCGGAACGATCCGTATGCCTTCGTCAGATCGTTTGCGTAAATCATCACGTCGGTGGACATCCGACCTCCGGTCGAAAAACACGTGGAGGAAAACCCTCCAGGAGAGAAGCTAGCGAGCCAGAAGGTGCACTCCTTGCGGGTCGCGGTTCCGCAAAAAGCTGCGGCGAGCGCGAAAACCGCGGGGAAATGCAGATTATTCCCTCAGGCGGGCGCCATCCTATCCACGGGGTCCTGCCTGTCAACGGGGGAACGGATCGGGTTTTGGAAGAATCCAGCCCGACTGGACGAGACATTGCTGCCGCTTCAGGTGCCGCTCCCTCGTTGACCCCGCGCGCGGGGGGCGGATACCGTCGAGATCAGAGAGGGGGCGCGCGGGGCGAAGATGACTCCAATGCTCGGTCGTAGGCAGGTGCTCGCCATGGGTGCCGCGCTCTCGGTGCACGTCGGTTGCGGTACCGGGCGCTCGGCGCCGAGTGATCAACTGTTCACGCGGAACCTGGGCCCAGCGGCGCGGCTCGGTGGCGGATATCGCAAGCCATCGTTCCTCTCGCTGCGTCCGGGGGCCATGATCCTATCGTGGGATGGGCACGTGGTCTCGATGCCGCGTCGAGACGCGCCACCTCGCAGTATCGTCGCCGCCGATGCGCGCGGGCTCACCGTGATCGGCGATCGCATCGTGCTCGCAGCGCGCGGTCATTCGGCGTCGATCGATCCACCGGCGACCCGCTCGGTGGTCGCGGTCGACTCCATGGATCTCGACGGTGGGAATCGTGTGCGTCACTTCGACGGCCCGGATGGCGGGCCGAGCCTCTGGGCGGTGTACGGGGATGGCAAGCGCGCCGTCTGGACCGACGCCGACGGCGCCATCTATCGGCTCGAAGGCGCCACGTCGAAGAAGCTGAGCCCCGGACCAGCCCAGGACGGCGTGGTGTGCGATCTGGGCTTCGTGTGGCGTGTGGCCGTTCCTCCGGAAGAGGAAGGTCGAACGGAGACCTTCCGTCTCACGCGGTGGGACGGCACCCAGCTGACCATCATGCGACGGCCCGCCCTGCCCTACCGGCGCCCGCTCGTGGCCGTGGGCGATCTGGTGCTGATGGGTGAACCCTCCGGCTTCACGCGCCTGGGCCTGCGCGGAGAGCACTCGGAGGCGAGCTACGTGCGGTACCGGGTGCCGCCCCTCGAAGGCACGCTGCCGACCGCGTTGACGGCCAACGGCCAGGAAATTGCGTGGACGCAGACGACGCGCTTCGTCGACCACCCTGGCTCCCGCGAGGCGCGTCAGTCGGTGTGGACGTGCAATCCGCGCCAGCCCGATCTCACCGAGCGCATCGTCGCGGACGGGCCTCCCATCGCCGAGCTGGCCATCGACGCGGAGGGCATGGCTTGGGTCGAGCTCGGCGACGGAGCCTTCATGGACGATCCGGGCTTCCACGTCCCGCTTCTGGTGGTTGCCGACTTCGCCTGAGCGAGCTCTTGCTCACCAGAACTTCCACCAGGGCTTGTCGGAAGCAGCGGCAGCCGCAGAAGAAGAAGGTGCCGGGAGCGGCGAGGCCTCTCCCCCGGTGAGCTTCACGGTTCCCCCGAGCGCCTCGACCTCCGAGCGAAGGGTGAGGCCATCGACGCGCATGGCGCCGCGTTTCACGACGCATGGCGCGTGCTCGACCCAGGAGGCAGCGTCGCGGGGTGCGGCCCCGAGGTGCTTGCAGAGGAGCTCGGCGCACGCTTGGGCGTCGCTGCCCGCGGCGGTGAGCTCGATCTCCATCGGCCCGATGCCCTGGTACGGCGGGCAGGCCACGGCGCGCGGGCCGTCCCACCCGGCGGGAAGACGATCGGTGATGAAGGAGAGGTACGGACCGAGCTCTTCGCGAATGGCGCCTTGCGATGCGATGAGGAGCGAGGCCTGCATCTCCGGTCGGTCGATGAACGCGCCGATGCGCTTGAGCGCGGAGCGCGCGGCGCCGCCACCGAACCTACCAAGGACGGCCGCCCGAAGCGCCGGCACGTAGAGAGGATCCGCGCGGTCGCCGAGGGCCATGACGACGCCCATGGCATCGTCGCCGGGGAGCGCCGCGATGGCGTCGGGCAACACAGCTTCGTTCACGAGAAGGAAGACGATCATCGAGGGAAGCTCCGCATCGGCGAGCGGCAAGGAAGATGCCGCGCTCGGCAGCTCCTCGAGCCACTCGGCGACCACCGGCGCGTAGGGCGTTCCTCGGAAGAGCGGAGCGCCCCGCCGAAAGACCTTGCTGGCCCACTCTTCGAAGGGCGCGCGCACGAGACGGCCGCGGCTGGCCATGAGGGCCGACCCGAGACCGCACCAGAGCTCGGCGTCGTCGGTGCCCACGCGGTCCTCCGCGAGCTCGGCGTAGACGAGCGCCGATGCCAGGGGTTGGCCGGCCTTGAAGAGATCCATGGCGGCGCGCAGGGCGAGAGGGGCGGTCATTGGGGCTCCGTTTCCGTGGTGGAGACGGGAGACTACGCCAGGGAGCGCCACCAGTTGGTGATCTTGCGACCGAACGGGATGGTCTTCCGGAGCGCCTTGGCGGCGCGAATGCTTGCGGCGCGCATGACGATGGGATCTTGCGGGCGCAGCACCATGTCGTAGCGAGCGCGCATGTAGATGTCGGCGGCCACCTGGAGATCGGTGGTGTCGAGGCCGTCCTTGCGGACGCGATCGATGGTCTCTTCGACGGCGTCCGATGCGGGCACGTCGAGCCCGGTATCCTCGACCGAGATGCGCACGTACTCCCAGAGGTAGACGATGCGCTCCGAAGGTGTGGTGGGGAGCAGCGGGATCTTCAGATAGCTGGTGAGGAACGCGCGGCGGATGGGCCGGAAGAAGATGGCCAGCAGCAAGAGCGGAAGGAGCGCCCATACGGCCTTCTTCGCGGCGCCGGCCATCTGCTCGAGGATGCGCTGGAGGGCGTCCTCGTCGAAGGGGTTCTGCTTGGGTTGCTCTTCTTGGCCCTTGGAGCCGTCGCCCTTCCCTTGTTGCTGCTTGCCTTGCCCCTTGCCGTCTTTGCCTTGCCCCTTGCCGTCTTTGCCGTCGCCCTTGCCGTCTTTGCCGTCGCCCTTGCCGTCTTTGCC
>JABFRG010000140.1 GCA_013141295.1 Polyangiaceae bacterium | reverse complement strand
GGGTACACGCAGACGATCGCCGCGCTGGACGTGCCCGAAGAAGACAGCTTCGCGCTGACGATTGACGGAGAGGAGATCGCGGTATGAACCCGAAGAGCTTCGATCAGGACTACATCGTGCTGGCGGGGGTCCGCTCGCCGGGTACGTGCGTGATCTCCAGCGCAGGGAACCCGAGGGTCTGGGACGCCGTGAAAGGGGCCGGCATGTCCGGCGCATCGCTCAGGTACATGGGGGCCGACCTCGCGCGCTTCTCCGTCCAGATCAAGATGTGGACCGCGGAGCAGGTGGAAAAGGAGTGGCCGGAGTTCTCGGATCTTCTTGGAAGCGGCGACAAGACTCGGACCGTGGCGGGGGCCGCGCGGAAGATCCTCGCCAATATCTCGGCTGCGGCGAGGTCCGCGAGCACTGGCCGACAGTATTCGTCCAAGGCGATGGCGATCCAACATCCACTGCTCGCCGAGCTCTTCATCACGGAGGTGGTGGTGGAGGATCGCACCCAGCTGATTCCCTCGGACTCGGGGCTCTGGACGGTGGAGATCAAGTTCATCCAGTACCGCCCGCCCGTCGCGAGTGGGGGCAGGGTCAACGGCTCGATCCCCAACGCACCGCCCACCGTGGCCACGGCGCAGGACAACCTGGACCGAAGGATTCAGAAGGCGCAGGAAGACTTCAATAGGGCGAAGAACTCGGCGGACGGCCCATGACGCCCGGCACCGCGCGCGTCCTCGCGAGCTCGAGCGGACGCGCGTCGCCGCCTCCTGTTGCGCCGTCGACGCGCGGGGAATGCATGGCCGGCCCGCGCCCGTGCCCCTGGCGCGCGTGCCGCTACCACCTTGGCGAGAGCCCGTCCGACTCGTGCGCCCTCGACGTCGCCGATCGGGGCGCGCTCTCGCTTGAGGAAGTGGGCGCCCTGTTCGGCCTCACGCGCGAGCGCATCCGGCAGATCGAGGCGAAGGCTCTCGCCAAGGTGCGCGTGCGCCTGGCGGTGCTCGCCAAGTCGCACGACTTTGGCGACGAGGTTGCGGCCTGGCTCCGGCGCCGCGACGGGGCGGGCGAGGGGTGACCAACAGGTGGCAAGCCGTCGGAATGCCTGCCTATTCAATAGTCATTCCGTTTCGAGACTAGATTCAAATATTCGTATATACTCGCCTAAATTGGTCACGAAGGAGGTCAGCCGTGAGGCCATATGAACGAACCCACCCGTGGATTTCCTTCCAGCTCAATCTCGGGGAGATCCCGTTCGAGATCTGGCTGCTGCTGGGTGAAGCAAGGTCGAAGGCCGAGCACCTCGCCGGCGTTCCGCTCACGCCGGCGACGGCGACCAAGCTCCACAAGCTGTACCTCGCGAAAGGCGTCCACGCCACGACCGCTATCGAGGGCAACACGCTCTCGGCGGAAGATGTGCAACGCCAGATCGACGGCAAGCTCCACGTCCCGCCGTCGAAAGAATACCTCCGCCGCGAGACGGCGAACATTCTCGCTGCAGTGAACGACATCTTCGATGCCGCCTGCCTGGGTCCCACCGCCCCGCCGACCACCGTGGACTTCTGCGAGTTCAACCGACGGGTCCTAGAGGGCCTCAGCCACGAACGCGTCGAACCGGGCGTGGTGCGCAAGTTTCCCGTCGTCGTGGCCAACTACAAGGCGCCGGAGCACGGCGACTGCACCTACCTGCTGGGTCGCCTGGCGCAGTGGCTCGCCGAGCTCCAGGCGCAAGCGCCGCCCGCCATGGGGATGGCCATGCCGATCCTGAGGGCCATCTTGGCTCACTTGTACATGGCCTGGATTCACCCATTTGGCGACGGCAACGGCCGCACCGCGCGGCTCCTCGAGTTCTCGATCCTGGTGTCGGCGGGGATGCCGACGCCGGCGGCCCATCTGCTCAGCAACCACTATAACGAGACCCGGTCGGAGTACTATCGCCAGCTCGCCCGGGCCAGTGAGCAACGGACCGTGTTGGGGTTCGTCCAGTATGCGCTGCGAGGCTTCGTCGACGCGCTGCGTGCCCAGATTGCTGACGTCCGGCAGCAGACCATGAGCGTCGTCTGGGTGAACTACGTGCACGACCAATTTCGCGACCTGGACTCCAAGACGGCCCGTCGGCGAAAGGAGCTGGTGCTCGCGCTCACCCGCTCTGGCGAGACCCTTCCTCGCCGCGTCCGGGAGCTCAGTCCGAAGCTTGCCGCGGAGTACGCAACGAAGACGCAGCGGACGGTGGATCGCGACATCGCGGGCCTGAAGACGATGGGGTTGATCGTCGAAGAAGACGGCAAGGTCCGATCGCGTACGGAAGCGGTGTTGGCCTTTCTTCCGAGGAAGGCGACGGACGCCGAGGGTGTGACGGTACAGGCCGAGTAAGGGGGACACGCGCGTCCGGCAGATCGTGGCCAACCGCGTGGACAAAAGGCCTGCGCCGCGGTCCGGGGGGGCAGACTCGCGGCGCGGGGTGCGTTTTGCAACGCAGGGCGGACCGTACCGCGGCCTCGGCGGCGAGACAAGAGCGATTCGAGCCGTCGGCCTCCGCGCGCTCGTGGGTTCGCTCTTGGCTACCGCGCTCCGCCAACGGTAGGATCTTCCGAAGGGCGGGTCGAAGGGGTCCGCTCGAACCCAAGGGGGTCTTCATGAACGCATCGCTCCAGCCGTGCCCCGCGTGCGGCAACCAAGTGTCTTCCGCCGCGATGGCCTGTCCGCGTTGCGGGCACCCGCTTCAAGCGCCCCCAGCTGGCTACGGGCCTCCACCAGTCCAGGCATTCGGCCCTCCGCCACCACCCGTACAGGCCTTCGGGGCTGGCCCGGGCTACTCCCAGGCGTACGGACCTCAGGCTCCGTACGCACAGCAGCCGATCGTCACCCGCGCGGCGAGCGCCGGAACCAACAACGTCGGCCTTGGGATGATGGTCCTCGGCGGCTTCGGCATGATCGGCGGGTGTACCTATGGGTTCAACGGCGGTGGCTTCGTGGGAGGCACCCTGTTTTGGGGGCTCGCGTTCGTGCTCGCCGTCGTCGGGCGAATCGTATCGGCGGCGAAATGATGAACGTGGGGCAGCTCGAGGAGTGGATCCTGAAAGTCGTGGAACGTGCCAACGCAGGGCACCCGAACGAAGACATGCGCGTGGAACTCAAGAGTGGCTGGAAGGATCCCGTTCACGCGGCCCGCCAGCTCGCCGGCCTCTGCAACGCTGCTTCGGGCGCAGATGTGCTGTGGGTCGTGGGGGTGGCTGAAAAGGGTGAGATCGGGAAGCGCGTGGTGGGTGCCGTCGAGAACGAACTGGCGTCCTGGCTGCCGGCGGTCCAGTCGTGCTTTGTGGGCTCGCCGGCGCCGGCGATGATTCAACACCTCGCGGTGGCGGTCGGTGACCTCACGGTGGTGGGTATGGTCTTCGACACGTCGCGCGCTCCGTTCGTCTTGAAGTGCACAAGCGACGGCCGGCGCCCATCGTCAGAGGTGGTGTTCCGCGAGGGTTCCACGACGCGAAACGCGACCCACACGGACCTGGTGCGGATGCTCGCTCCCAGGGTGGAAATGCCATCGCTCTACTTCCTGGCTGCTTCGGTCGATCTGAAGGCATGCCAGCCCAATCTCAACCCCTCGGGCTCCTTTGAGCTGGCGGCGCAAGTGCTCGTGGTGGGGACGGCGGCGCACATAGTCACGCACCTCAGCTCCGTGGTCCTGACGGACGCGGCGGGAACGAGGCACGTCTTCCCCCTGCCTCTCCAATCCAGAGCGCCCGCCATCTCGGTTTCGGGGCATGCCACTCTCGATATTCTGCACCGCTCCAACTTCGGGCCCGAAGCGCAGCCCTCACTCCAGGTCAACGCACCGCTAGATCTGTCGCTCCGATTGCACGTGAGAGGCAGCGCGCTCCCCGCCATCGAGAGCATACCGATGCGGGCGGTATCCGGCGGAATCCCGTCCGCCATGTGGATTTACGACCTTCCGTCGCCCACATAGGTTTATGTGTAATATGCATTCGAAAGTTCTTTAAGGAATACTTAAACTTAACGCGGTGCGCATCGGCGTGTCACAACATGCACGTGGCGCGCGCCTCAGGAATCCTTAGGTTGAAGCGCATGGCAAAGCGAAAGGCAGCCCGCGGCGAGCTCCGCGACAAGATGATCGGCGTCCAAGTTACGGAGTCCGAGCAGGCGATCGCCAAGGCCCTCGCGGCCGAGACAGGCGAGACGATAAGCGTCATGTTCCGCGGCTGGCTCCGCGAGCAAGCGAAGCGCAAGGGCATCGCCGCCTGAACGAAGTGGCCCCGCGGCGCGCCAACGCCCGGGGCCATGGTCCGAACCTCTGAAGAAGGAACGAACGTGAAGATCCATAGCACGAAGAAGAAGACGCGCAGCGGCACCCTCGAGGCCGCCGAAGGCCAGGATGGGGCGACGCTCTACCGCGGGCGGCTCCGCCTTGCCGACGGCACGAAGAGCGGCCGGTTCGAGCTCCCGGAGGGCTTGGACGAGTCCGCCGCTCGAGCGTACCTCGCGAGCCTCCAGCAAGCCGAGGACGCCACCGGCCAACTCCTCGCCGCGAAGCTCGATCGGGCGCGCGAGGACGCCGCCCGGACCCGCACGCCCCACGCGCTCGAGACGGCCGACGCATGGTTTGCCCGGTACCTCCCGGCGAAGGAGTGCGGCAACGGTCATCGCCGTACCACGCGCCAGTGGTGGGCAATGTGGATCTCGCCGGTGCTCGGCGCGAAGCCGGTGGCCTCGCTCACGCGCGACGACCTCGAGGACGTTCGCGACGAGCTCGATCGCGCCATCGACGCCGGGCGTATCCGCACCACCACCGCGCGGAACGTCTGGAGCATCGTCACGAGCGCCATGAAGGCCGCCAGCGCCGCGAAGGATCGCTCGCTCCGCGTGCACGCCACGCCGCTCCATTTCGGCATCTTGCCGCCGAAGCGCGGCGCCTCGCGCCAACGCCCGTGGCTCTTCCCTCGAGAGTGGCTCAAGCTCGCGACCTGCGAAGAGGTGCCGGTGGTCGAGCGCCAGCTCTTCGCCGTCGCCCTCTACACCGGGCTCCGGCCCGGGGAGCTTTGGGCGCTCACGTGGGCGGACGTCGACACCGACACGCGCACGATCTCCGTCTCGAAGGCCGTGGACGACGAAGCCCATGGCGACGCCGCGAAGGCCCCGAAGACCGCCGAGGGCCAGCGCATCGTTCCCATCCACGAGAACCTGTTGCCGCTCCTGAAGGCCATGCGCAAGGGCCGGGGCCTCACGTCGCCGGTGGTCGCCCGCCTCGGGCTGGTGGAGCGCATGGCGCAGCGGTTCCGGGCTCGGCTGGCGCAAGCGGGCGTGACCCGTCCGCGGCTCACCGCCTCGACGGCCACCGAAGAGCCGGTCGACTTCCGGAGCCTTCGGGACAGCTACGCGACGTGGCTTGCGATCGGCGGCACGTCGGCCGACATCATCAAGCGCCGCATGGGGCACAAGACCATCGACACCACGCAACGGTACATCAAGGCCGCCGAGAGCTTCGGCGTGGAGGGGGTGGGGGAGCCGTTCCCGGCCATCCCGACAAGCCTCGAGGTGCCTTGGTCCAGCGATTGGACCACCCCGGCCCCGCATCCCAGCTTTCACCGGGAGATTCTGGTGGGCGCAGTAGGATTTGAACCTACGACTTCATCCGTGTGAAGGATGCACTCTACCGCTGAGTTATGCGCCCTGAGTGGCCAGGGAAACTACCCGAAGCGCGGGCGGTTGCCAAGGCCTTTCCGGTCACTTTTTCCGTGACCCGGCGCGGGCTCCGCCCGGACAATGGCCAGCGATGCCTCTGGATGCGAAGGACGCGCGGAAGCGCAGCAAGCTCCTGAGCCTGGTCCTTCGGCACCAACCGGAGACGCTGGGCCTCCAGCTCGACCCGGAAGGCTACGTCGACGTGGACACGCTCCTCCGGGCGCTGAGCGGCGCCGGCCTCCCCACCAGCCGCGACGAGCTCGAGGCCATCGTCGCCACCAGCGACAAGCAGCGCTTCGCGTTCCACGAGGACCGCACGCGGCTTCGCGCGAGCCAGGGGCATTCGCTCCCGGTGGACCTGGGGCTCGCCCCGCAGGTGCCACCGGAGACGCTCTTTCACGGCACGGCGCACCATCGCGTCGAAGCGATCCTGGCTTCCGGGCTGCGACCGGGTAGCCGCCAGCACGTGCACCTCTCGGCCGACGTGGAGACCGCGCGGCGCGTGGGGGCGCGTCACGGAGCACCCTCGGTGCTCGTGGTGAACGCAGCCGAAATGGCGGCATCCGGCCTGCACTTCTTCCGCTCGGCGAACGGCGTATGGCTCACGCTCTTCGTGCCCGCCGTCTACCTGCGCGCGGCTACTTCTTCTCCGCCGTAGGCTTGGGGACCTCGGGCGCGTGGAGCGCGCACTTGGCGCTGTGCAAGGTGACGGGCGCGGCCTTGGGCGGCTCCTTCTTGCCCTTGGGAGGCGGGGGCGCGGCCTTGCCTACGAGATCGCCCAGGGCCTCCAGCGCCTCGTCCAGCGCCGGCGCATCCAGCGCACCCGGAGAACGCGTGCAAGATGCATACGTCCACTTGGCGCGGCCGAGCGACTCGCGGAGCGGCGCCGGTCCCTCGCCGTCGGCCAGGAAGGCGAAGGCGCCCGATTGCGCCTCGGCGAAGTGCGGCACGGCCGCGTCCGGCGCGGGATCCAGCGCCGCGTATCCGTTGGCGGCGAAGATGCCTTGGGCCGCCAGCCGCGTGGTGAACGCCGCGCCTTCGCGGAACCCCACCACGAACCGCGGGTGGTCGTTGCCTTCGAGCAGCGCGCCCACCTGCCAGATGGCCTTCTCCCAGGCGGCGCTCAGCTGCTTGGCCTCGGTAGCGTCCTCGAGATCGAGCGGCCAGCAGTGCGACTGCTTCTGATCGGCGGTGAAGTTGCAATAGCGGCCGGCGCCGTGGGTGAGCAGCACCGCGTAGCCCTTAGCGAGGGCAGAGCGAACCACCTCGAACTCGCGCTTCTCGCCCTCGTCGGTGGTCATGCTCGCCAGGTACACCAGGATCTTCGCATTCTGCTTGCGCTCCGGGAGTGCGAAGCAGCTGTCGCCGGGGCCCGGCTCGAAGCCCTCGGGGCACCAGTTGTGAGAGGCCTCGATGGCGCCCTGGGGGCCACGCTCCTGGCACGCAGCTGCGGCCAGCAGGACGAAAAGTGGGAGGGCGAAACGTCGCATGAGGGTCCGCATCATACCGTCAAGGCAAAGGGTGGCTACAGAATCGCCTTCTGGATCCGGTCCCAGAGGAGGTCCGTGCCTTCGCCGGTTTCTCCGCTGACTCCGATGGGCTTTCCGGTGAACCCTGCACGCTTCGCGCCGTCGGTCACCCGGGCCAGGGCCGGCTTCCGCTCGCTCTTGGAAATCTTGTCGAGCTTGGTGGCCACCAGGAGCACTTCGATGGGCTTTGCAGCCTCGCGCGAGGTTCCGCGGGTGAGAAAATCGAGGAGCTGGGCGTCCTCGTCTTCGACGCCGCGCCGCACGTCGACGATGATGGTCACAGCCCGCAGCGTGGGCCTTTGCCCCAAGTACGCGTCCATCAGGGGGCCCCAGCCCAGGTGCTCTTTCTTGGACACCTTGGCAAAGCCATATCCCGGCAAGTCCACCAGGTAGAGCGAGAACGGCTCCTCGCCGGGCTTCGCCGAAGCGGTGAGCGCGAAGAAGTTCAGCTGCCGGGTGAGCCCCGGCGTGCGGCTGGTGCGCACCAGGCTCTTGCGCTGCGCGAGAGCGTTCATGAGCGTGGACTTCCCCACGTTGGAGCGGCCGCCGAAGGCCACTTCGCCCAGCGTCGGCGGAGGCAGCGATCGCACGTTGTCGGCGCCGCAGGTGAACTCGGCCGAGAGAATACGCATGGGAACGCCTCTTATCACTACTGGGGCCGGTTTGCTCACACCGAGGCGGGTGCGGCCCGACGCCGCAGACGCCGCAGGGCGCCGGCAGCCAGCGCGTCGAGCTCTTCCGAGCGCAGGCCCCAGGCGGCGATGCAGAAGAGGCCCACGAAGGCCAGGCCGCCGGCGATGCCCGGTACCAGGGTGGGCAGCCCGGTGAGGTACGTAGCGAGGCCCCAGGCGCCCACGCCCGCCACCACCGAGGCGAGGGCCGTGCGGCCGCAGGAGCGGACGATCTCCCGCGCCCGTAGATCGCCCATCTTCTTCTTGAGCGCGTAGAGCAGGAGCGCCATCTGCACCAGGCTCGAGCCGGCCACCGCCGCGGAGATGCCCACGTGCCCCAGCGACCCCTTGAGGCCCACTGCGAGAGCGATGAACGCCAGGAGATCGAGCGCGCTCACCACCACCGGCGTGCGTGTGTCGCCGAGCGCGTAGAACGTGCGCTGCAGGACGAAGAGCACGCTGAACGGCACGAGTCCGATCAGGAACGCGAGCAGCACGATCCCGATGCTCACCACCTCGTCGGGCGCGTTGGAGAAC
>JABFRG010000797.1 GCA_013141295.1 Polyangiaceae bacterium | reverse complement strand
GTAGAGATCGGCGCGAAAGCGGCCGGCGTTCACCTCGGCGCGAAGGTCGCGGTTGGTCGCGGCCACGATGCGAACGTCGGTCTTGATGGGCTCGCTCCCGCCGACCCGCCGTAGGGTCCGCGTCTCGAGCACCCGCAGCAGCTTGGGCTGCAGCGCCGCCGGCAGCTCGCCCACCTCGTCGAGAAATACCGTGCCGGCGTCGGCCTCTTCGAAGACGCCCACGCGCCGCTGGGTGGCGCCGGTGAAGGCCCCCTTCTCGTGACCGAAGAGCTCCGTCTCCAGGAGGTTCTCGGGAATGGCGCCACAATCGAGGACCACGAAGGGCCCGCTTTTCCGGCGGCTCTCCAGGTGAATCGACTCCGCCGCCTCGCCCTTGCCGGTCCCGGTCTCGCCGTCGAGCAGCACCGTGGCATCGCTGGCGGCGGCCCTCTCGAGCCGGGCGAAGGCCGCCCGCATGGCCGTCGAGGCGCCCACCATGCGCCCGAAGGACGTACGCTCGGAGATGGGAACGGTGTTGCGCGCCTCGCCCAGCTCGAAGCGCAGAAGCGATGAACCCAGACGGAGCGTCGCGTCCGGCCGCAGGTAGGCGTCTACGATGGCTACACCGTCCACCAACGTTCCGTTCTTGCTGGCGAGGTCGCGCACCCGGGCGCGGCCGTCCTCCACGGTGATCTCCGAGTGAAACCGGGAGACCGTCGGATCCGAGAGCACCAGATCGTTGCCCGCCTGGGAGCCGATGCTGCACTGCGCGCCGCGGGACTCCCACGCGATTCCTTTGGCGGGGCCCTCCTGCACCGTCAGCCGGAACTTGCGCACCGCAGGGGCAAGATCGTCGTGCGCCGTGAGAGTGCTGGTATGCCGGTCCGAGGGTGCCATCGGCGCGAGACTATCAGCCATCGCTGGCGACGACACCGGGTGCGGCGGCCCTTACTGCCCCATCATCTTCTTCATCAGGTCGTCGTCGGTGTCGATCTTGCCGCTCGGCGCGGCGCTCGGTGCCGGCTTGGCCCCGGCATCGCCCGAGGCGCCCGCGTCACCGTCGCCGCCGCCCATCATCTTCTTCATCAGATCGTCGTCGGACTCGGCGGAGCCGGCTTCCTTCGAAGGCGCGCCACCGCCGTCGCCGGCGGCCATCATCTTCAGGAGATCGTCGTCGTCGCCGGACGTGCCGGCGTCGGGCTCGGGGCCCGCATCGGCAGCCGGATCCGGCGTGGTCGTCTGCGGCAGCTTGCCGTCCGGGTACTTGGCCTCGTCTTCCTTGGTGCAGGGCTTGGGGTTCAAGCGGTCCTCCTGCACGCACTCGAGGAGCCAGGCCTCGCGCGGCGGATCGCCCTTCTTCTCGGCCTTCTCGCGCTCCTCGGCGATGCGGCCGCGCACCATGAGGCTGGAGATGCCCGGCACGTAGCTGATGACCAAGAGCGCCACCGTGAGGATGCCGATGAAGGGCAAGATGGGCCGGTACAGGCTGGTGGCCGGCCGGTTGAAGCGGAAGCTGGCGATGAACAGGTTGAGCCCCAGCGGCGGCATGCAGAACGCCAGCTCGAGGTTCAAGAGGAAGATCATCCCCACGTGGAACGGCCCCAGGTGGAAGCGCGCCGCGAAAGGAATGATGAGCGGCACCGCCACGAAGATGGCGCTGAACCCTTCCATGACCATGCCGAGCACGAGCAGGAAGACGTTCATGATGATCAAGAACTGCCAGTCCTTGTTCAGGCCGAGCGAAGCGAGGAAGTTGAAGATCTGGTCGGGGATCTTCTGGTCGCTCACGTAGTTCACCAGGGCGTTGGCCATGGTGAGGATGAGGATGATGGCGCCGGCCATGACCATGGCGCTCTTGGCGACCCGGGGGATGTCCTTGCGGAAGCGGATGTCCTTGTAGACGAAGCACTCGATGATGATTGTGTAGAATGCAACGACCCCGGCGAGCTCGTCGATGTTCAGCTGGAACACCTTGATGCCCAGCCCCATGATGGCGAAGATGCCGACTTCCCACTTCAGCTCCCAGAAGCTCACGCCGAGCTCCACCGGGTCGAAGCGCTTGGTGGGGATCTTGTCGCGCCAGCCCACGTAGATGGCGTAGCCGGAGAACAGGAAGAGGACGAAGAGGCCCGGGGGGATGACCGCGACCATGGCGGCGTCCACGTCCACGCCCGCCAGGATGGCGTAGACGAAGAGCGGCACCGCGAACGGGAGCAAGAGGCCCAGCGACCCGCCGGAGCTGAGGAGGCCCAGCGAGAACTTGTCGCTGTAGCCTTCCTTCTTGAGGGCCGGGAGCAAGAGGCCGCCGATGGCGATGATGGTGACGCCGCTGCCGCCGGTGAGGAGGGTGAACACCGCGCTGGCGATGACGCACACGATGGCGAGGCCGCCGGGAATCCAGCCCACCAGCGCCGTGGAGAAGCGCACCAGGCGCGCCGCCGTCTTGGCCCGCGCCAGCACGTAGCCGACGAAGGTGAAGAGCGGGATGGTCACCAGGATCGGCGAGCCCGCGAAGTGATCGTCGAGGACGCGGGGCGCGATGAACCGGAAGTGGTTCAGGTTCGGGTCCGGATGGTGGAGCCAGGCGAGCTCGCTGGCGCCGCCCATGACGGCAAAGAGCGGCGTGCCCATGAGCGCCAGGAGAATCACCAGCGCGGGGATGATCCCGCCGACGATGCCGAGCACCAGGACGATGGCGCCGGCGATGCCCACGCCCACCGGGTTGGTCTTCTGCGGCTTGCTGGAGGGAGACGCGCTCATGACGGCTCCTTGCCGGCGCCGGCCCCGTTGGGCGCTCCGGGACCGGGCTCGGGTTCGTCGTCGTCGTCGGCGTGGGCCGCGTCGGGGTCCACCGTCACGTGCCCGGAGAGGATGAGCAGCGCGCGCATGACGAAGCGGATGGCGATGATCAAGAGGCCGAAGGGAATGACCAGGCTGAGGTCGCGCACCAGGAGCGCCATGGAGTTCTCTTCACCGCCCGGCACGTTCACCGCCGGGAGCATCGGCTCGGCGCGGTCGTCCGCCACCCGGAGGCGCTTCACGTTCTCGATGTCGTAGTGCTTCTCCCAGCCACCTTCGTCGACGAAGGTGTTCCACTCCCGGGGGCTCATCCACTTGTCGTAGGGCTGGCCGCGCACCACCACCGGGAGCGTGCGCACGTCGAGCGCCAGTTGCCGGCCCAGGAGAAACAGATCGCGCCCCGCTTCCTCGCGGATCTTGGCGATCTTCTCCCCCGGCGGCACCTCGCAGGTCTTGCTCTTGTCTTCCGGGCACGGTGCGGTTCGCGGCGCGTGGTACTCGCCGATGGCGAGCTGGTCCACGAAGCCCCAGGCGCCGGTGACGCACATCACGACCGTGGCGGCGATGCCCACCAGCGTGACCGGTACCCGCAGCTTGGGCGCGAGCTGGCGGAGCACGATGTCGATGTTGATGTGCTTGCCCTTGCCGGTGGCCAGCGAGGCGCCGAGGAGCGCGACCCACAACGTGAGCCGGGTCACCAGGCCGCGCAGGCCGCCGATGAGGAACAGGATAGATGCATTCTGCAGCCAATTGAGCCAGTTCTGCGTGTACTCGGCGCCGAGGCCCCGGAAGAACACGCCCACCAGAACGCCCACCACGCCCAGCGCGGCGGGAAGATGCTTGAGGTTGTTGGCGGGGGCACTGGGGGATTCCCCGGCCTCCCGCGCCTCCGTTCGGTCCTTCTTCTCGCGACGCGCCTGGAGGTACACCGCCAGCGCACCCACGCCCGCGAAGAGGCCGCCCAGGAACGCGGCGCGGATGAAGCGGCCGCGGCCGTCGCCGGCAGGCATGGCGAAGCCCTTGAGCATGACCCACACCACGAGGGCGCCGATCTCTGCCATGAGCACGCCGAACACCAGCCGGGTCTCCACCTTGGTGAGCCAGGCGTCGAAGCGCACCACCGGGAGCGCCCACGCGGCGGGCTTCTCGGGGGTATGCGGCGGATCGGTCTTGGGCCTCTTGCGGTCGGCCTTGGTGGGCTCGGCGTCTTCCTCTTCCGGCTCGCGCGGCACCTTGGCCACCGCGGTTTCGCCGGTGTCGGCCTCGCGCTCGGTCTTCTCCGCGGCGTCCGCTTCGACGGCCTTGTCGTCCGCCTCTGCGTGCTTCTCGACGTCGTTCTTCTCGCCCGACGAGGGCTCCGACTTCATGGCGAGCGACTTCCGCAGCACCGACGGCTCCACGCGCGTCTGCTCGTCCGGCTCCTGATCGACCGGTGGCGGGGGCGCAGGCTTCGCTGCCTTGGGCGGCTCGCTGGCAGGCGCAGCCTTTGCGTCCTCGGGCTTTCCCTCGGCCGGCTTGGCGTTTTCGTCCTTCGGTGCGTCGGGCTTGTCCTCGGCCATGGATGCGCGATCGTACCGATCCTGCGCGCCTTCGGCACATAAAACGACGCTGGTTCACACACGGCGTATCCCGACGCCCCACTTCCATAAGTCGGGTCAGTAGACGTAGCAGAGCGGCGGCTGGGCGTAGACCCGCTTGCTGTCGATGGCCATGACGGTACGAGCATCCGCGCACTGGTTTCGGGCAATCGAACGAATGCCGGGCGGCAGATCCACGCGGGCACAGGAAATCGCGTTGCCGTACCTATCCCGTTCCAGGAACGCTGTCTGGTAGTACGCGTTTCCGCTCGTGAATTGGAGTGGCCGGGCGGAGTCGACCTCCCGATCCTGCTCCGTCCGCAGCGACTTGGCCGCGAAGCCGCAAGTCCGGCGGCCCACGCGGTTGCCCAGGATCAGGCGTCCGTCCGTCGTTCTGGCCGCCCAGCTATCGTCGTATTCGCTCACGGCCGAAAGATCTGCGATGTCCGCACCGGCGCCACTCGGCAGCTCCGAGGCGCCATCGCGGGTCAGCGAGAGGATCCGGCCCCCGGGGCCGCCCACGAGAATTCGATCTGCGGAGACGCGGTCGGCAGCCGTGGCAACGAACGGAAGCGTTGCGCCGAAGGGCACGAGGCTCTCGCCTTCGAGACAGGCCACCATCATCCCTGCTGCACACCCGTCGAAGGGCACCCGCGCTCCTTGCGGCGCGCCGGTCTGGAGCGGGCCATCGCGGAGCGAGATATAAAAATCGCACTGTTCTCCTGCGCAAGCGAGCGTCGCGTAGCGCGAGAGCCGGACGCGGTCGTATCCGACCGGGAGGCGCTCGCCCTCCTCGACCAGAACGGGTCCCTTCGGATCGAGGACGTTGGGCGTGACGCGCAAGATGACGTACTGCTTGGCCCGGGCGTCGAACGCGAGCACGCGCCCTCGCTCGGCCTGCAACAGCTCCACCTCGGGCGGCGCCGTGTAGACGACGAGCAGCCCCGTCCGATCGAGCTCGCAGGCGCCAAGGTCGGGACAAAACGGAGGAGCCAGCTGCGCTGCGTCGGCGTCGGTGCCGCCTCCGTCCGTCACGCGGCCCGCAGGTTCGGATGGGCGCTGATGCGGCACCACCTCGTCACAGTGGACGATGCCCAGGCCGCAAAGCAGTACGGCCGCCCCCAAGCGCTCCATGCGCTCGATTGTACACGAGGCGGTCGGAAGGGCGAGAGTCTCACGCTCGAACCGTCAGTCTGCCGCCCCAACGGCGTCCTCGATCGCCACGGCGTCCATCCAGGGCCGATATTCTCGGGGAGCAGGTTCTCCCGGCAACTGCCGCGACAGCCAAGCCCCCTCACAAAAGCGAAAGACGCGGAAGGGCGCACGCCAGGCGCGCAGGCGCGCGCTCACGGTCCACCCCAGCAATGCCGCGACCCCGATGCAAAATTGTGCAGGATAGGCGCAGTGAAGCAACGTGGCTCCGGCCAGCGCGACCGCCGCGAAGAACGCCACCAGCGGCACCTCCCACAGCAAGCTCCGAAGGTCGGCGGGGGCCGTGTGAAACGTTCGAGGAGAGCCAGGCGCAGCCGCGAGCGCGCGGAGGAAGGCGTCGACATCGTCGTGCGAGCCGTCGCACAGGACCGGCGCGCTCCGTCCGCGGACGAACACGGAGACGCGCCGAAGACGGCCCGACCCGAGCCACACCGAGCGTTCGCTGGTCACCGACACGATGTCGCCGACCCGAGCACGGACCTCCTCGAGCCCCGTCGCCACGAGCTCGTCTCCCTCGATGCGAAGCTGCGACGACAGACGCGCTCCCGATGGGGTCATCAAGAGTGGCAGGAGGAACACGGAGACGACCAGAGACACCGCGAAGCGCGCGCCCTCGTCGGACCTTGCGAGAAGGGGTCCGAACCAGAACGCGAGCACCCCGAGCGCCACGGTGGTGGGCGCCAACGCGAGCGGGCCCGACAGGATCGACCTACGAACGCCTGCGGCGCTCACGGTTCACCGGTTTCCGAGATGGAGCTGGTGGTCGCGGTGACGGTGGTCGTGTGCGTGAGACCGAACGCCGTGCCGCGAGAGACGCCGAGCCCAATGCCTGCGCTGTTGACCTTCCCGTCATCCGTTTCGCCGACGCTGACGGAGACCGGTCCCATACTCAACGTCGTGCTTGCACCCTTACCGGCGAACGCGGCGCGATCGCGCACGTAACCGGCTTCTACGCCGGCCCCGATGCCGACCCCGAGAGCAACACCCGCGCCGGCGCTCGCATAGCCCTGGGGCCCCTGCGCGCCCAGCATGACACCTGCGCCGACCTGCACGGCGGGCCCTGCGCCGGCCCCGCCGCCGACGCCGACGTATACGCCCGCGCCATGGCTCCTCTGCGTGATCCCGGCGGCGATCTTCTGGTCTTCGTGGGGCTTCCGCTCCACGGCCACGCGCTTGGCGAGCTCGCCCTCGGCGGCCGTGAGCTGCTCCTGCACCGGCGAGGAGCGGCCGGCGCTCGCTTGGTGCCCGAGCTTTTGGCGAAGCTGGTTCACTTCACGTTCGACGAGGTCGGTAGGCCAAGCGCTGTAGTCCGGCACGCCCCGGCAAACCCGCTCGGGGGAGGGCGGAACCGCGGTGGCGATGGGCGCCTCCGGATACGTCGGTTCTTTGTCGACGTGCTTGGCCTCGCCACCCCGAACCGTCGGCGCATCGTTTCCGGGGGGTGGCTGCGTGGAGCAAGTGAGGTCTTGGTCCCGGCGTCTGCTGGCATCGATGCTTCGGTCGGTCATGGATAGCTCCTTCGGGGGATGCTCCCCATCGGCCATGCCGCCCTAGCGGTTGCGTGCGTGCGCCCCGAAAACACGAAGCCCGGCGGACCTTGCGGGCCAGCCGGGCTTCGGAGCTACGGATTCGCGGACTACTTGGCGAAGGCGCAGGCCTCGGCCTTGATGGTGCTGCCGCAGAGCTCGCTGCGGACCTGACCGAAGATGGTCTGCCAGGCCGCGGTGTCTTCCGCCGTCGGGTTGTAGACTTCGACCTTCTTGGTGAGGCGATCGTAGGCGGCCGCGTCTTCACGACGGATGCGACCGGTGAGCGCTTGGCCGGCGACCTTGCCGGTCTCGAGGAGCGCGTCCTTGAGGTCCGCCGGAAGGGCGTTGAGCTTGTCGACCGCGAACACCAGACCGCCGACGCCAGCGCCGGTGACCATGGAGTTCACGTGGGTGATCTTGCCGGACCACTGGAGCTGCTCGGCCGCGAGGGCCGGCGTGTTCAGGGCCTTGATGCTGCCACCGAGCTTGGGGAGGATCTCGGGGACCGACACCGACTGCAGCGGAACGCCGAGCTTGGTGAGGAAGGTCTTGCCGATGGGATCACCCGGGAGGTGGAACGGGCTCGCAGCCTTGAGGTCGGCGGGGTTCTTCACCGCGAAGCCGATGGACATGATGCGCGCCAGGCCGACGTCGCCGGTGCCGGCGAGGAGCATCTTCTGGCTGGCGAACTCGGCGTCGAGGGTCGGCTTGAGGGCCTCACGCGCGCGGTCCACGCGACCCCAGTCACCACCGGCCCAGCCCGGGAGCTGCAGCGCGAGGATGCTCTTGGAGAACTGCGAGAGACCGGTTGCGGTCATCGCCGCGCCGTCGAGCTGGCCATTGCGGAGCTTCGCCGCCATGCCGGGCTCGTCGCCGCCGGTGCCGTTCCAGAAGAACTCGATCTCGAGCTTGCCGCCGGTGCGCTGGCTCAGGCCCTTCTGCCACACGGTGAAGACGCCTCCCCAGGGAGAGTTCTTCGGCGCGAGCGTGCCGACCTTCACCTTGATGGGCGCCGGAGCGTCGTCGGCCTGGGCCCGGCTGGTCGCGAAGGCGACGAGCGCGAAGGCCGCAAGCATGAGTAAGATTTTTCGTAGCATGGGTTGCCTCCCCGACGCTTCCTTCAGGAAAGCCATCGGCTCATGGGGTTCAAGATCACAGATTGTGGCACCAAGTGCAAGTCTTCCAACGTGCCTTGGGTCGTACAGTTAGACGCCGCTGGTGGATTGTCCATGCATTCGTTGCACTGCGCCAGCGGCACGGCGATGAACGCCCTGCGTCAATTTCGCGGCTTGAGCGGGTCCGGAGCGGCCGGCTTCTCGGGTTTCTTC
>JABFRG010001141.1 GCA_013141295.1 Polyangiaceae bacterium | reverse complement strand
CCCCGGTCGGGCCTCTCCCCCAACGCGCCTCCTACGAGCCAAGCGCCGCCGGGACCCGCGCCCGCACCCACCACCGCTCCGACCACCGCTCCGACCACCGCTCCGACCACCGCTCCCAGCACGGCGCCGAGCGGGGCGCCGCCGAAGCCCGCGCCGGTCACCTGCACCACCTGCACGCCCAAGGAGCCCCAGGCCCAGGTGCACTGGGAGAAGGCCCTCGGCGACAAGAAGGTGGTGGCTGCCTACACGTCGTTCTCGGCCGGCGAGAAGACGCCCAACCTTCAGACGGAGTCTTGCTCGGCGGTGTGGGACAACGGCATCTCGCTCCACGGCAAGGACATCTCGCTCATCAAGTTCATGGGCGACGCTTCGGCCACCACCGTCGACAACAAGCGGACGACCTCCGGCAATGCCGCGCTGTATCTCATCGGCCAGTCGACGCCGGTGTTCAAGAAGTCCGGCTCGGTGAAGGACGAGCGGCTCGACCGCACCTTCAAGTCCCCGAAGGTGTCGCTGGGCTTCTCCATCGTGCCGCTGGTGCGCATCGAGGGCGGTATGGACGGCTCCGCCACCATGGCGCTGAGGCCCACCGTCGCCAGCGACGCGACCGCGCCCTCGCTCAAGTGCGATCTCGGGGTGCGACCCGAGCTCTCGGTGAACGTCAATCCCGACGTGCGTCTCATCGTCGGGAGCAAGAAGCTCATGAAGCTGGCGGAGGGCGGCATCCGCGCGGAGCTCACGGTGGTCGACGCGAAGCTGCCCACGACCCTGAACCTCCTCATGAACACCGAGCAGCCGTCGCTGAAGCTCGACTTCACCTCGTCACTCGACGTGAACTTCCTCAAGGGTCGCGTCTACGCCTGGTACAAGATCAAGGACATCTGCCACTGGGGCGTCTGCCTCCTCGACGACATCCTGCACATCAAGACCAAGGGTGAGCTCGAGCTCTGGGAGGACAAGGACGGCTTCCCGTATCATCAGCCGCTGGTGAATCGTCACGGCGCCATCGCCATCAATGGGCTCCCCCCGGGAGGTGGTGCCGCGCGGCAGTAGAGGCTCGCGCCTCCGGAGCGACGGGGACGCTGGCGCCTAGCTTGCAGGTTCGTCATGCGACCGCGCTCGCCCTCCACGTTGAGGGCGGGCGCCCTCGCTTTTGTGCGCGTGGCGCACTTGGGTTGCAGGCATCGGCGGCCGCGCTAAGGTGCGCGAGTCTACCCCTTTCGAGGTGTCTCCCCGATGAAGCTTCGTCCCCTTGCGCTCGCTCTCGCTGCTCTCCTGCCTGCTTCGGCCTTCCTCGCTTGTAGCGACAACGGCACCGGCATCGACGTCCCCACGTTCGACTCCGGCACCAAGGACACCGGTGGCAACACCGGCAAGGACGGCGGTCCCACCACCGATGGTGGTCCCACCACCGACGGCGGCGACGGCGGCGTCCAGGAGCAGGGAACGTTGCTCAAGGCCGGTGACGTGCAGGTGGTCGGCGTGATGCCCGACGGCACCGCCGTGTACCTCTCCTTCGGCGCGAAGATCTCCCTCGAAGCGGTGGCCATCACCGGTGGCGCTCCCACTGTCATCGCCGCCGATCTCAAGCTGAGCAGCCCCGGCAAGCCCACCGACGATTCCTTCCAGGTCTCCCAGGGCGTGGTCGGATTGTGGACCGGCACCGACGCCGCGACCGGAAACGCCAAGCTCCAGATCTGGACCAAGGCCAACGGGCTCAAGGACGCCGCGGCGCTGGCGCCGGCGGCCGACTTCGTGGCCGGGTCCGCGGACGGAACGCGCGTCGGCTTCATCCGCCACGTGGGAGCCAACGACGAGCTCGTGGTCTCGCTCACCACGTTCGCCGTCGCGGCCAACGTCGTGCAGAGCCCGCTCGGGCGCGGTACCGCCGGCACCGCCTGCGATCCGGATTTCGGCTTCCAGGGCAAGTACCTCTTCTCCGCCACCTGCACCGGCGCACAGACGACGGCCACCATCCGTCGGAGTGAGGACACCGGCGGCCCGGTCTCCATCGCCACCGGGCAGAATCCGCTGGTGAACGCCAGCGCGGCGGGTGATCGCG
This sequence comes from Polyangiaceae bacterium, assembly GCA_013141295.1. Lineage (GTDB taxonomy): Bacteria > Myxococcota_A > Polyangia > Polyangiales > Polyangiaceae > JABFRG01. The sequence goes on along the minus strand of JABFRG010001141.1, from coordinate 6,363 downwards.
TGTTCGCCTGGACCCGCCCGGGCGTGGGTCGCGCGTACTCCATCTCGGCCGGCGGCACCGTCACGTCCATCCCGGTGGAGAATGGGATCGCCGAGGGCGTCATCTCCGACGACGGAACCGCGGTCTTCTACCGCACCAACCAGGGCGCCATCCACAAGGCTGCCACCACCACCGCGGCCAACGTGGTCACGCTGGTGGACAACGCCGGCGCCATGGGGCTCCTCGGCTTCTCCTCCGACTTCAAGAACCTGCTCTCGCACAAGCTGGCTCCGGGCGGCACCGCCCAGTCGCCGCGCTTCGACCTCCAGCTCTCGGGCACCGCCGCGGCTGCTGCGCCCACCGTCCTCGTCGCCGCGGCCACCGCGCTCCCCATCGGGTTCACCGGCAATGGCTCGCACGCGCTGTACATTCCGGATCCTGCCACCGCGACGGTGCTCAAGGCGCGCCCGGTGGCGGGCGGCGGCGCCGAGAAGGACCTCGGGAAGATCTCGTCGTTCGGCGGCAGCATCGCCGGCAGCTCCAAGATCATCCTCGGCGACAACCCCACCGAGATCACCGTGGGCGGTCAGAAGACCACGGTCCTCGACTACAAGCTGCTCGACGTGGCGGGCGCCGGCGCCGCGACCCCGCTGCTCACCGCCGTCGACCCGGGCCTCGATCTCGCGCTGGCCGGCAAGAAGGTGCTGTTCACGCAGCCCGGTAAGGGCCTGTTCGTCAAAGACGTTCCCTGAAGACCGGTTACCGCCGGAACGCGCCGCCCGGGCTCGCCTGGGCGGCGTCGCTCATTTCGGGCATTCTTCGGCCGTCGCAGTATGCTTGCATCCATGCGCGCTCCCTCCCTCCGTGCGTCGTCGTCCGCCCTGGCCATCGCAGTCGTGGTCCTGACCGGGGCCTGTGGCATCGAGCTCTCCGCGGTCGTCGTTCCGCCGGCGACCACCAGCGACGCGGGCGAAGTCATCGACGCCTCCCGCCCCGACGTGACGTCGCCGGTCGACGCCGGGAAGGACGCCGAGCCCCTGCCGTTTCCCACCATCGTGCAGGTCGCCGCGGCCCTCGACCGGGCGTGCGTCGTGGAGGTTCGAGGCTCGCTCAAGTGCTGGGGGCGCAACGACGTCGGTCAGCTGGGGCAGGGGGACACCGCGGCGCGCGGGGACGAACCGAACGAGATGGGCAAGATGCTCCAGCCGGTGGACCTCGGTCCTTCTGCGCAAGTGCTGCAGGTCGCACTCGGCGATCGTCACACCTGCGCCGTCCTCGGCGACCGGTCGCTCAAGTGCTGGGGCTTCAACGCCACCGGCGAGCTCGGGCTCGGCGACTACGAGGTACACGGAGGCAAGGCGGGCGAGATGGGCACCAAGCTCGCGCCGGTCAACCTGGGCGCCGGCCACACCGTGAAGGAGGTGGCCCTCGGCTACGAGCACAGCTGCGCCATCCTCGACGACGGCACCCTCCGCTGTTGGGGCTTCAACTCCCGCGGTCAGCTCGGCGCCGGGGACACGAGGAACCGCGGCGGCGTCGCCGCGGACATGGGCGACAGCCTCAAGGCCATCGACCTCGGGGGCGGCCGCACCGTCAAGCACGTGGCCGCGGGTGGAGAGCACACCTGCGCGATCCTCGACAACGACGAACTCAAGTGCTGGGGCAGCAACTCTTCCGGACAGCTCGGCTACGGCGACCTCAACGCGCGCGGCGACGCCGGCGGCGAGATGGGCGGGGCGCTCAAGCCGGTGGACCTCGGGCCGGGACGGAAGGCCCGGGCCATCGGCGCGGGGACGCAGCACACCTGCGCACTCCTCGACGACGATACGGTGAAGTGCTGGGGCAACGCCTACTACGGCCAGTGTGGGACCGGCGACACCAACAACCGGGGCGATGTCGCCGGCGAGATGGGCGCTGCGCTGAAGGCCATCGAGCTCGGTCAGGGCCACAAGGCCAAGGGCATCGGCGTCGGTAACAACCACACGTGCGTCGTCCTCGACAACGACGAGCTCCGCTGCTTCGGAGCAGGCTTCGACGGCCAGCTCGGTCCACTCCCGGGGGGCGCCACGTCCTGGGGCTGGGCCGTCAATCAGATGGGGCCGAACCTGGCGAGCATCGATCTCGGGCCGAGCGCGAAGGTCCGCGCGGTCGCTGCCGCCGAGATGCAGACCTGCGCGCTCCTCGGCAACGACGTGAAGTGCTTCGGCAAGAACGCCTTCGGGAGCCTGGGGCAGGGTGACCTCAAGGACCGTGGTCAGCTGCCGGCCGACATGGGCGCGGCGTTGAACCCCATTCCGCTCTTCTGAACGACGCCGCATTCCTTGCGAGGGGCGCGCATTTTGCGGGGTCGCGCCGCACGACCCGCGGTCGGACCGCATCCTACTGCGCGGTCCGAACCTTGCTCCTCCCGGGACGAACCTCGACGGGAGCGTTGCCATGATGCATCTCCGAACGATCGCGCACGCCACGGACTTCAGCGATCAGGACCCCGGCTTTTTGCATGCGATGGTGCTCGCCTCGCAAACCGGCGCCCGCCTGGTGAGCGTGCACGCGCAAGACGGCAGAAAGCCGGCACGGGCGCTCGACCCGAACGCGCGGCTCCGAGCCTTCGGGAGGCCGGAGATCGCCTACGAGGTGAAGGTCCACACCTGCTGTGACGATCCCGCCGACACGGTGCTGGATGCGCTGGTGGACCTCGCCCCGGACTTTCTGGTGGAGAGCACGCACGCGCGCAAGGGGCTTCGGCGGCTCCTCGCCGGGAGCGTCGCCGAAGACGTGGCCCGCAACGTGACCGTGCCCACCCTCATCTGCCCCATCGGCGTGCCGGGCTTGGTCCGCGAGCCGTCGGGCGCCGTGTCGCTGACGCGCATCATGGTGCCGTGCGCCATCGGGCGCGACTCGCAGCGTGCCATCGACGCTGCGGTGGCGTTCTCGCGCGCTCTGGGCGCGGACGCCGAGCTGCTCCTGGTGCACGTGGGGGCCGGCCGGCCGGAACCACGCCTACCGCCGGAGGTTCGTTCCTCGCACCACAACGTCGACGGCGAGGTGGACGACGCCCTCCTGCGCTTCGCCCGGGAACAGGAGCCCGATCTCATCGTGATGGCGACGCGTGGCCACGACAACCTGGGCGACGTCGCGCTCGGCAGCCACACCGAGCGGCTCCTCCACCAGGCCTACTGCCCGATGCTGGTGGTTCCGGTCTGAGCGACCCGGGCGCAGAAGCGCACCGCCGGCATGTTTCAACGAATGTTTCACGATGTTTCACCGGCCGGAGCCGCCCGGCTCTGACCCGGGAAATACGCGCGCTTCCACACGGCATGCTTTCTGCTCCACCACCTGCGAACCCTATCGGGCCGAAGGTGGCTCCCACGGGAAACCACTCCACCGAGGGAAGTGCAGAATGCATACAGTTCAAACGTTCTTCGACCCGACCACCTACACGCTCACCTACGTGGTGTACGATCCGGAGAGCCGCGACGCGGTGATCGTCGACCCGGTGCTGGACTACGACGTGCTCGGCTCCCGCACCAGCACCCTGAACGCCGACAAAGTCATCGCCTTCGCCAAGGGCAAGGAGCTCCGGGTCGGTTGGGTGCTCGAGACCCACGCGCACGCGGACCATCTCTCGTCGTCGCAGTACCTGAAGAACCAGCTGGGCGCGAAGGTGGCCATCGGCGCCCGCATCCGTGAGGTGCAAGAGGTCTTCAAGGGCGCTTTCGACCTGCCTCCCTCGTTTCCCACCGACGGGCGGCAGTTCGATCGCCTGCTCGCCGATGCCGAGGTCCTGCAGGTGGGCTCGCTGGCGGTCCGCACGATTGCCACTCCCGGGCACACCCCCGCCTGCGTCACCTTCGAGATCGGCGGCGATCTGTTCACCGGCGACGCGCTCTTCATGGACGACTACGGCACCGGCCGCTGCGACTTTCCCAAGGGCAGCGCCGCCGCGCTGTACGACTCGGTGCACGGGAAGCTCTACGCGTACCCGGACCACACCAAGGTATACGTCGGGCACGACTACCAACCCAACGGCCGCGCGCTCGCCTACGAGACCACCATCGGCAGCTCCAAGAAGCACAACATCCAGCTCCGGGCCGATACCTCCAAGGAGGCGTTCGTCGCCGCCCGCGAGGCTCGAGACAAGGGGCTCGCCGCGCCGCGGCTGCTGTTTCCCAGCGTGCAGGTGAACATCGATGCGGGCCGCCTCCCGGAGGCGCACGGCAACGGCGTTCGTTATCTGCGCATCCCCGTCAACCTGGGCAAGACCACCGGCGACGACGGCGCGCCGTGATCGTCGTCGCCATCGCCCTGGCGGCGATCATCGGCATCACGCTGGGGCTCCTCGGTGGCGGCGGGGCCATCCTCACGCTGCCGATGCTGGTGTACGTGGTGGGCCTCGATCCGCGGGAAGCCATCGCCGGCTCGCTGTTCGTGGTGGGGCTCACCAGCGTGGTGGGCGTGATCTCGCACGCGCGCGCCGGGCGCGTCTCCTTTCGCGTCGGCGGGCTCTTCGGCGTCGCCGGCATGGTGGGGGCCTACGCCGGGGGGCGCATCGCCCACTATCTGCCGGCCACGCTCCTCCTGGTGCTGTTCGCCGGGATGATGCTGCTCACGTCCATGGCCATGCTTCGCGGTCGTGGCGCCGGCCCCGCCGAGCCGAGGGAGCCCGCGGTGGCCAAGGCGTTGGTGCTGGGCGCCGCGGTGGGCATGGTCTCGGGCCTCGTCGGCGCCGGTGGCGGCTTCCTGGTGGTGCCCGCGCTCGCGCTCCTGGGCGGTCTCCCGATGCCGCGAGCCATCGCCACCTCGCTCCTGGTCATCGCCATGCAGTCGGCGGCCGGTTTCGCCGGACACGTGGCCACCACGCCGCTCCACTTCGGCGTTCTGGGGTGGGTGGCTGGCGCGGCCATCGCCGGCAGCCTCGTCGGGGCAAGGCTCGCCAAGCGCGCCAACCCGGAGACGCTCCGCAAGTCCTTCGGGTGGCTGGTCCTGGGCATGGGGGTGTTTCTCATGGGCAAGCAGCTCCCGGCCACGCCGCTTCGAGACATTGGCCTACCGGCAGCGCTGGCTACGGTGCTCGGTTTCGCTATCTTCTTCGTCACCCGCGACGCGCGCCTGCGTCGCACCGCGGCGTCTTCCGTCGCCTCCGTCGAAACGGTCTCTCCAGCCCAGCATCCTCACCTCGTTCATGAATCACTTCACGCCCGTCGCCTCCCTCTTGGGGGGCCTTCTCATCGGCCTCGCGGCCACCATCGTCCTGGCGGTTCACGGAAAGGTCGCGGGTATCAGCGGCATCTTCGGTGGGCTGCTGCAGCGCGGCGCTGGCGATCGGCCTTTCCGTTTCGCCTTTCTCGGCGGCCTGGTGGGCGGTGGCGCCATCCTGGGCGTCGTCGCACCTTCGCTGCTCCCCGCCGCTGCCGCCTCGTCGCCGCCCATCTGGCTGGTGGCGGGCGCGGGCCTCCTCGTGGGGTTCGGCACGCGCATGGGCGGTGGCTGTACGAGCGGCCATGGTGTGTGCGGCCTCAGCCGCTTCTCGCGCCGCTCGCTGGTGGCCACGGTGACATTCATGCTCACCGGCGGCATCACCGCGTTCCTGGCGCACCGCTTCGGGGGCGCCTCGTGAGCCGCGGTCGCGAGATCTCCTTTGCCGCCCTCGCGGGGCTAGTGTTCGCGCTGGGCCTCGGGCTCGCCGGCATGACGCAGCCCTCGAAGGTGGTGGGGTTCCTCGACGTGACCGGCGATTGGGATCCGAGCCTGGCGTTCGTCATGGGCGGCGCCATCGCCGTTCACCTCACCGCGTATCGCTTCCTGCGAAGCCGCGGTCGACCGCTCATCGCGAGCCGATTTCAGCTGCCCACCCGGAGCGACATCGATCTCTCGCTGGTGCTGGGCGCGGCCATCTTCGGTGTCGGCTGGGGCCTCGGCGGATATTGCCCGGGGCCCGCGCTGGTGAGCGCCGGGGCACTCCAGAAGCCGGCGCTGATCTTTCTCGCGGCCATGGCGGCGGGCATGGTGATCCAGCACCTCGTCGCACGAACCCCACAACCCGCGAAGAACGGCGATACACTCGAGAGCCGGACGGCGGCCGAGACGAAGGCCTGATCCGGGCCCTCTTTGCGAAAACCCGCCGCCCACTCCGCCGATCTCTTCACCAGCGCCCTGGCAGCCACCGCGGGAGCGGCGCTGGTCCTCGACGTCGACCTGCGGGTGATGGCGGCCACCGACGCTGCGGAGGCGTTGCTGGGTGGGCCGGTTCCTCCGGGGGTGTCCGCGCCGTCCTTCTTGTGCGGGCCGCGGCCCAAGCGGCCGGTCGCGGAAGCCATGGCGGCGGGCAAGTCCTTCGAGGCGGTCATCCCGCGTCCTTCCGACGGGCTCCGCTTCGTGAAGGTT
>JABFRG010000385.1 GCA_013141295.1 Polyangiaceae bacterium | reverse complement strand
GTGGGGGGCACGGCTCTGGGACAGGTATCACAATCATCGTCGTCGGCGCAGGTGAGTCGCTCCCGGCACTCCACCCCCGGCACGGCGAAAATGCGCGGCTTGTTCCGGTCACTTCCACGTACGCGGGGACTTCCCGAGGGGGCACCTGGTGGATCGCGTGTTAACCAGGGGCGAGGCCGCAGGCACGCGTTCGGAGCCGGCTTCGATGGAAGTACTTCCATAAGTGGCGCCCGTCGTATCGTGACCAAATGCTCGAAATCATTGGATAGTGCCGCTGAACGTCGGGTCCCTGGTGCGCGCGTGCAGCGCTGGCAAGATGCTTGCAGCCTACAGGCATTGCAGTCTACAAGGAGTTTTACCATGTCGCTATCCGTCCTCCCCACCGCCCCCACGACCTCCGCCACGCCTAGCTCCGGCATCCGCGAGAGCGTGGCCGCCCTGTCTGCGCGTTTGCTGCAAGTGCTGGCGGCAGCGCAGGAGGCGGGAACCCGCATGGACCTCGACGCGCTCGCCACGGCCCTGGGCGCCGACGTGTCTGCAGAGGAAGACGGCGTGCGCGAGCGTGGTCTCCGCCGCGAGGACGTACGTGCGCTCGTGGCCCGGCTCGACGGCGAAGGCTTCGTGGACGCCTCGCGCATGCGCCTCACCTTGGCCGGCTTCGCCATCGCCAAGTCGCTTCCGGAGAAGCCCACCGGCCTGCGCCTCGTGCGCTGAGCGCCAGGCCTCTCCTTTCGTCCCTGCAAAATGAAGAAACGGGCGACCGCCAGAAATGGCGTGTCGCCCGTTTTCGCGTCCGACGGTGCGCCTACCGAGCCGCCTTCTTCTGCTCCTGGACCTGCTCGGCCTCGAGCTCCTCGAGGGCCGCCGCCAGCTCGTCTTGCTCCGTCTGGGACGGGGCAGGGGTGGGGACCGCCGGCGCCTGAACGCGCGCCTGGACCGGCTCCACCGGAGCCGCGACCTCTTCCGGCGGGGCGAGACCCATCTTGCGCTTGAGCGCGGTGAGATCGTCGTCGGCGCCGGCGCGCTTCTCGAGGTTCGCGAACTGGCTCGCGAGCACGTCGCCCGTGTACTCCTCCTGGATCTCGGCGCCCGCCTCGGCCTCCGCCTCGATCTGGTCGATCTTCTGCGACATGCGGTCGAAGGTCTCGAAGGCGCTCTGGTCCTTGAGACCGTGCATGGTCTCCTGGATGGCCTTCTGCGCCTCGGCGCGCTTCTTCCGCGCGATGAGGACGTTCTTCTTGCGCTTCGCCTCTTCGATCTTGTCGTTGAGCATCCGGAGCGCCTTCTTCAGCTGCTCGACGGCGTTCTTCTGCTTGGTGTGCTGCTCCTTGAACGTGGTTACCAGCGCGTCGTGCTCGCGCTTGCGGGCCAGGGCTTCCTTCGCCAGCTCCTCGTTGCCGGCCCGAAGGGCCATCATGGCGCGGCGCTCCCACTCGGCGGAGTTGGCGGCTTCCTGCTCGAACTGCTTGGCGAGACGCTTCTCGTCGGCGATCGAAGAAGCGACCTGCTTCTTGGCTTCGACGAGCTGGTTGTTCATGTCCAGAACGACCTGGTTCAGCATCTTCTCCGGGTCTTCGGACTTGCTGATCAGGTCGTTGAGGTTGGATTTGATGAGCTGCGCGAGGCGGCTGAAAATTCCCATGGTCTTTGGCTTGCCCGAGTCAGGAAGGTTGGGTCAGCTCGCGAAGCTTGGGGACTTCGCGGGCGAGGGTGAGGTCGATCTCGTCGAGGACAGCCTCGAACTCGTTGAAGTCCAGGTTCTCCAGCTCGAGCGCTGCCGACAGGACGATGTGATCGCCCTCCAGTCCGAAGCTCGTGTGGATGAGGGAGCCCGCGTTGGCCTCGAGGAGCAATCGGAAGAGCTTCAGCGGCTCGTTCGACTTCGCCTCGCCGATGTCCACCCGGGCCACCACCAGCGGGGCGTCCACCCGCACCGCGACCGCGGCCTGGGTTTTGTCCGAGCGGAGCACGAAGGTCGTGCTGGTGCCCGCACCTTGGACGTCGACGGTGTCGAAGCGTCGCCCGAGCCGGCCCAAGTAGGCCTCCACGTCTTTCTCGCTACGCATGGGTATGAGCCAAGCTCCCTTCTCTACTGAGGTTCCCGTGGCCAGTCGCTCGAGGTACCGAGGCAATTTCGCGCGGGCGTTGGAAAAACATAAGTGCGCTTCCGCGCTTGTTCAACAGCCAACGGCGCGCCGCCTCGCAATCTTCCCGGTTCCCAGCTTTGCGAAAAGAATGCTAGAATCCCGGAGATGGACGATCCAAGCCACGCCGCCGGGTCGGTCTTCGGCGGCACGTACACTGTCAAAGGTCTCCTCGGTCAGGGGGGGATGGGGGCGGTCTACGCTGCAGAGGGCCCGGGTGGCGAGCGGGTGGCCCTCAAGGTGCTCCACGAGAAGGCCCAACGCGACCCGGATCTCGTGGCCCGGTTCCAGCGCGAGGCCGACATCGCCTCGCAGATCAAGTCGCCGTACGTCGCGCGCATCTTGCGCGCCGGCAAGGAGCGCGATGGCCGCTTGTGGATCGCCTTCGAGCAGCTGGAGGGCGAGCCCCTCGACGTCCGCGTGAAGCGCGAGCAGTACCTCTCGTTCGCCGAGGCGGCGCCCATCATCGACGACGCCTTCCAGGGGCTCGATGCGGCCCACGCCGCCGGGGTCATCCACCGGGACATCAAGCCGGCGAACCTGTTCATCGAGCGGCTCCAGCGGCCGCGTACCGATTTGCCCAGCGACGTCACCGCGCACTCGGGGGGCGGTCCCGTGTACGAGCGAACCCGCATCCTCGACTTCGGCGTCTCAAAGGTGCGGAGCGAAGTGCAGAAGAAGAACGAGCCCTCGCTCACCGCGTTCGACGCCACGTTGGGGAGCTTCGCCTACATGGCGCCGGAGCAGGTGCGCGGCTCCGCACGCGTCGACGAGCGGGCCGATCTCTACGCGCTGGGCGCGGTGTGCTTCCGGGCTCTCGCCGGGCGCCTCCCGTTCGAGGGGACCAACGCGGTCACCCTCATCGCGCTCAAGCTCGATCGCGATCCGCCGACCCTCGAGTCCGTGACCGGCGACGACTGGCCGAGCGCCGTCGAGTCCTTTCTCGCCCGGATCATGGCCCGCGAGCGCGACCGACGGTTCCAATCCGCGCGCGTGGCCCTCGAGGCGTTTCGCGATGTGCGTGCCGTCATGGCGAACATCAAGGCCCGCGCCCCCAGTCGCAACTACCAGAGCGATCCCGAGCCGGACGACCGCACCGAGGTGACCATGGGCACCGTCAGCGACCACCCGAAGCGCGGCTAAGGAGCTCGTAGGTCAGCGGCAGGCGGCGCTCTGGGCGCCGAGGGCGCTGCACAAGGCGTGGTCGCCGAGCGCTTGCCGCAGCACCGCCACACGGCAATTGAGGGTGTTGCCGACGGCGCTCGCGTCCGGGCCTTCGCCGGCGTCGGCGTCGTACGGGTAACCCGGCATGGTGGAGCACGCCGCCTTGCAGTCGGCGGCGCTGCCGTAGGGGGAGTCGGCCCCGCAGGTGGCCATGACCAATCCGCAGAACGCCTCGCAGCGACCGCCGCACACCTCGTTGCCGAAGGGCCCGGCGCTGGCGCAGTGGATGGCCGGCGCGGTGCGCGCTGGGTCACTGGCAAAGTAGGCGCGGCACTCCAGGGAATCACCCCGCAGGTCTCCGCCACCACCCGGCGGAAGGAGCGCGCACACCTGGAGGCACTCGGCGGTCGTCGCGTACTGCTGCTGGCGACCCACGCAATTGCTCATGATATCGGCGCAGTAGCTGCCACACGTGGGGGTCTTCTGACCGTCGATGGCGGCGCTCGCGTCGATCGGCGGGGCGGGAACCGCCGCATCGCCGCGCGAACCCGCGTCGACATTCCCGAACGACGTCGCTGCGGTCGAGCTGCTCCCGCAAGCGTTCAGCGCGACCATCAAGATCGGCACGACCAACGCGCAGGCAACAGCGGCCATGAAAGGGGGCCTGTGGAGAAACCAAGACATCGATAAGGCACCGGAGGGGAAATCTCCGACGCCCCTTCAAATTAGCGCCTTTTGTCCGGCGACGCCACTTCCCCGCGGGCTCGCATCGGTATCTCCTCCCCCACCGTGTGTGTGGAGCGCCGCTCCACCTACGCCTGGGAGGAAAAGCCACGAGATGGAGACGCGGCGAAGTCGTTTGCGAAAACGGAGTCGGCTTGTGGTAGAACCCGCTCTCGTGGAAGCCACGATCGTCGCCAAAGGCAAAGTCGAGGTGCGCGGCGGTGTCCTCACGGTTACCCGTGGAGATGCCAACAAACCCTCCCTCGAGATCGGTGCGGACACCGTGGTCATCGGGCGCAACGAGGCCTGCAACCTGGTGCTCGACGACAAGAAGGTGAGCGCCGTGCACCTGGAGCTCGTCGCAACCGAGCGAGGTGTGCGCGTTCGTGACCTCGGGTCGCGCAACGGCACCTTCCTGGGCGACACCCGCATCGGCGAGGTCTTCCTCCTCAAGCCCACCACCATTCTCATCGGAGACTCGGTGGTCTCGTTCTCGCCCTCCACGCCGGAAGAGGTCGAGGTACCCGAGACCGCCCAGTTCGGTCCGCTGGTGGGCGTGAGCGCCGGCATGCGCAACGTGTTCGAGCGCCTCCGCAAGGCGGGCCCCACCGAGCTCACGGTGCTCATCCTGGGCGAAACCGGCTGCGGCAAGGAGCTCGTGGCGCAGGCCATTCACCAGGCCAGCTCCCGCAACAACAAGCCCTTCGTGGTCGTCGACTGCGGCGCCATTCCCCCCTCGCTGGCCGAGAGTGCGCTCTTCGGTCACGAGCGTGGCTCCTTCACCGGCGCCGTCGACAAGCGAGTTTCTCCGTTCGTCGAAGCCGACGGCGGCACCATCTTCCTCGACGAGCTCGGTGAGCTCCCGGTGGACGTGCAGCCGAAGCTCCTCCGCGCCCTGGCCGAGCAGCGCATCAAGGCGGTCGGGTCCAACACCTACCGTCCGGTGAACGTCCGCGTGGTGGCGGCAACGCGCCGCGACCTCGTGCGCGAAGTGAACGCCGGCACCTTCCGGAGCGACCTTTATTTCCGCGTCGCGCAGATTCGCGTGGAGCTCCCGCCGCTTCGCGACCGCCTCGAAGACATCCCGGCCCTCGTTCGCAAGATGATGAACGACATGGGCGACAAGCACGCCTACGACCGGGTCACGACCGAGTCGCTCGAGCGCCTCATGCGCCACGACTGGCCCGGCAACGTCCGTGAGCTCCGCAACGTGCTCGCGGTGGCGATGGCCTTCCACAAGGAGGGGCCGCTCGATCTCGCGCAGCACATCGCGCCGCTGGTGCAAGCCGCCGAGAGCACGCCCACCCGGGGTCGTACCTTCCAGGACGCGAAGCGCGAGGTCCTGGCGCGCTTCGAGCGCGAGTACTTCACCGCACTGTATGCCGAGTGCACCGGCAACGTGAGCGAGATCGGCCGCCGCGCCGCGATGGAGCGGGCGCACGTGCGCGGATACCTGCGCCGACACGGCATCGGGGATCCGAAGAACACCATCGGCTGACATGGAAGCTCCCCGTCGCGTGCGCGTGCTCTATGCGGACGACGAGGCCGACGTGCGCGAAGTGTTCGCCGCGGTGCTCGGCGAAGACCTCGACGTGGTCACCGTGGAGTCCGGCGCGGAGGCGCTCGCGGAGCTGGCGCGCGCCGACTACGACGTGCTCGTGAGCGACATGCGCATGGACCCCATGCGCGGCTCCGATCTGCTGGCGGCGGCCTTTCGCAGCCACCCCGATACCCAGCGCATCTTGCTCACCGGCTACAGCGACCACGACGATCTCGCAGTGGCGGTGAACGAGGGCCACCTCTTCGCGTACCTGCAGAAGCCGTGGGATCAGGCGCTGCTCCGGCTCACCATCCAGCGCGCCTCCGAGGCGCGGCACCTGGAGCTGGAGAATCGCCGGCTCCTCGCCGAGCTGCGCAATCGCAACAAGAAGCTCGAGCAGGACATCGAGGCGGTGACCCGCGTGGGCGAGCAGCGTCGCCCGGTGCTGCTCGCCGATTCCCGCGCCATGCTCAAGGTGCTCGAGGAGATCGACGCGGTCGCCGAGACCGACGTCAGCGTGCTCATCTCGGGCGAGACTGGCTCCGGCAAGGAGCTGGTGGCCGCCACCATTCACGAGCGCAGCGCTCGGAAACGCGGTCGCTTCATCGCGCAGAACCTGGCGGCCTTGCCGCCGGACCTCATGACCAGCGAGCTCTTCGGCCACGTGAAGGGCGCCTTCACCGGCGCTCAGCAGGCGCGCCGCGGTCTGTTCGAGCTGGCCGACGGCGGAACGCTGTTCCTCGACGAGATCGGCGAGGCGCCGCACGCACTCCAGGCGCTGCTCCTCCGCGCGCTCGAGACGCGGGAGTTCTGGCCGGTGGGTGCCAGCGAGCCGCGCCGGGTCGACGTGCGCATCGTCGCTGCCACCAACCGCGATCTGCTGGCGCTCTCCCAGGCAGGGCAGTTCCGTTCCGATCTGTACTACCGCCTGGCGGTGTGCCCGATTCGCGTGCCGCCGCTGCGGGAGCGACCGGAAGACCTTCACGCGCTCGCCGAGCGAGCTCTCTCCGTGGCCGCCCAGCGCATGAACCGGCAATCTCCGCGCTTGGGCCAGGAGGCCTTCCGTGCGCTCGAGGGGCACGACTGGCCGGGCAACGTGCGAGAGCTCATCAATCTGATGGAGCGCCTCTGCATCTATTTTCCCGGCAAGGACGTGAGCGCGGAGGACCTGAACCTCCCGCCGCGACTGGGTACCTCTGCCTCGCTCGCGCCCCCGCCGCCAGAGAGCGCCGCCGACGTGGCGCCGCTCCCGCGCGGGAACATCCAGCTGGAAATGCCCGAAGGCGGGACCACGTTCGACGCCCTGGAGCGGGAAATCCTGGCCCGGGTGCTGGAGCGCGCGGAGGGCAATCAGTCCCGCGCGGCGCGCTCGCTGGGCCTCAGCGAGAGCACGTTCCGGAGCCGCCTGAAACGCCTCGGCCTCAAGGGCTGAACCTTCGTTCGCGTCCCCGTCCAGAAAAATCTCCGAAAAACCGACCGATTCGGCCGGCTCGTTGCTCTAGACTCTGGGCATGGCGCTGCCCAGCTCCATACGCCTGCCTACGCTCGCCAAGTACGAGGTAGTGGAGGAACTCGGGCACGGGGGCATGGCCACCGTGTACCGAGCGCACGACAAACGCCTGGAGCGTGACGTCGCCGTCAAGGTATTGCATCCGCACCTTCGCGAGTCGGTGGAGATTGCGCACCGTTTCTCCGCCGAGGCCAAGGCAGTGGCCAAGCTGCGGCACCCCAACATCGTCGAGGTGTACGACGTCTCGGAGCCCACCGATCTCGACCAGTACCTGGTGGTGGAGCTGGTGGAGGGATGCACGCTCCGCACACTCCTCAAGGAAGAGAAGCGACTTCCGCCGGAGGTCGCGGCGGCGCTGGCAGTGGAGCTGCTGCACGCGCTCTCCCACGCCCACGTACAGGGCGTCGTGCATCGCGATATCAAGCCCGAGAACGTCATGGTGGAGCGGCGGGAGCGTCCGGTCTCCGGAAGGCCCGCGCCACCGGCGAGCGATCCCGGTACCGCGCGCTCCGGTCCGGTGAGTGGCCAGCTGCCTTCGGTGGCCATCAAGCTCATGGACTTCGGTATCGCCAAGCTCCTCGACACCAAAGGCGTCACGTCCACCGGACAGGTGCTCGGCAGCCCCGCGCACATGGCGCCGGAGCAGATCGAGGGCGGCGAGGTGGACGAGCGCGCCGACGTGTTCGGCATCGGCGTGCTCATGTACGAGTGCATGGTCGGGCACCTTCCGTTCGAGGGCTCGAACCCGGCGCAGGTGCTGCGGCGGGTTCTCGAGGGCACCTATCCCCGGGCCGAGATGGAAGAGCCCACCGTCGGCAAGAACTGGAGCGTCCTCCTCGATCGCGCGCTGGCTCTCCGAGTGGAGGATCGCTTCGCCTCCGCGGAGGCCGTCACCGAGGCCATCGAAAAAGAGCTGACGCGCCTGGGGTTCCCGAGCTCGCTCGACGTCTTGGAGCGCTTCTTCGAGTCGCCCGCGACGTTCCGCCCGGCCCACGAGGAGACCCTGAAGAAGCGTCTCTCGGACCTGGGGAGCGACGCGCGCGCACGCGGCGACGCACTCTGCGCAGCCGCCGATTACAACCGTGCGCTGGCCTATGCGCCCAACGATCCGGCGCTCCTCAAGCTGGTGATGACGATGCAGCGCACCGTCTCCCGGCGGACCCAGCTCCGGCGCGCCGTGCGGCCGGTCCTGGGGATCCTGGTGGCCGGCGCGCTCTCGTTCGGTCTCGTGCGTTACCTGCGCGGACGCGGAGATCACGTGGAGCTTCCGAAGCTCGTCCCCACCGTGACTGCCGACACGGCCCTGGTGCCGACCCCCACCGCGCCCGCTTCCACCGCCGCGGTGGCGGTGACCCGCGT
>JABFRG010000596.1 GCA_013141295.1 Polyangiaceae bacterium | reverse complement strand
GGCGTCGAGGGGATTGGGGTCGGGCAGGCGCGAAGCGGGCTCGAGCCCCGCCGGCTTGCCGTCGTCGGCTTCGGTCACCACCGGCGCGGGCGAACCGTCGCGGTCGAGGATGCGCAGGGTGGTGGAGTCGGCGACGATGCGCGCGACGATGCGGTGTCGTCCGCTCGGCAAGTGCACTGCGGCGCCGAAGCGCTGCCACACGCCGAAATCGCGGAGATCGCGGGTGAGCACCGAGACGTCGTCGACCCACACTTCGAGGGCGCCCTGCACCGCCACGATGACGTCGCGGGGCTTGTCGGTGGTGACGAAGGACTCGACGTAGAACACGCCGTCGGCGGTGCGCTCGGTGCTGACAACCAGGCACCGCGGTTGTTCGGTCTTGAGCACCCGCGGCGTGAGCCCACGGAGCGGTTCCTTGGGCCACGCGCTCGGCCAGCGGCCCGGCGCCTCGGCGGCGAAGCTGCGCCTTCGATCCGGTGCGGAGCCGATGCCGAAGGGCCCTGCCACGCGGAGACTGCGCGCGCAGCCGAGCCGCTGCGTCACTTCCACGTCGGCGTTGGGACCGGTGGTTTCGCGGGTGTCGAAGTCTTCGGCCACGCTCCACTCGAGCAGGGTCGAGGTGGCGCGCCAACCGAGGTTGCGCGGCGCGCGGATCACCGGCGCGAGGGTCGCTTTCACTCGGGCGTAGAGCTGGGGCACGCTGCCGCGCAGGCTCGTGAGGTGGGTGGCGGCGAACCAGCCGACGATCTCGGCGCTGGCATCGGTGGAGGCCGCGGCGGCGCGAACCGCGGCGGCATAGGCGTCGGCGGCCACCGCGGGATCGCCGTGCGTCTCTTCGTAGAAGCCCAGGGCCAGGCTCCCGAGCATCCCGTCGTGCTTGATCTTGTCGAGGCGAGCGCGGGCGGTCTTGGCCTTGCCGGCGTCACCGCCTGGTGCCAAGAGCTCGAAGAGCGCCCACTGGCCCACCTCTTCGCCGTCGTCGGAACCTTGGGCTTGGTTCCGCAGGTCCTTGATGTCGGCGGCAGTGGAGGGCGAGCGCACGGCGTCGCCGCAGGCGGCTTCACCCGCGCCGAGGCCGAGGATCAACGCGAGGGAAAGCCCCTTCGCGGCAAGTCTGTTCTTCATCGCGTGTACACCAATCGTTGCCCGAGGGCGCGGTCCACTTCTTCGCAATATGCACGGAACTTCGGATACTCGGCGGCGGTGATGCGGGTCTTGGTGATGGCGATGGTGGTGCGCACCGTCGCGTCGTTACCCTTCACGTCGACGTCCACCGCGTAGGTGCCGTAGTCCGATTTCCCGGAGAGCTTCTGGGGCGCCGACTGGATCTTGGCGCCCGCCGGCAGGTGGAAGGTCCACTCGGTGACGCTGGTGGTCTGGGCCGAGATGCGGATGTCGCGCTTGCGCTGGGAGAGCGAGGCGTACTCCTTCACCATGTAGTCCTTGGGGCCCACCGAGAGGCTGGCGGTCTCGCCGTCCTTGCGGGCGAGATCTTTGATCTTGCCCTTGGCGCGTACCGCGATGGGCTTCTCGACGTCGGTCATGTCGTTGGCGTCGATCTTGGCGAAGTCCACGCCCGGCAGCTCGGCGCCCACGTCCTCGGTGATGCGCGACTTGCGGGTCGACTCGTTCTGGTAGCGCTGGCGATAGCTCGAGGCGTTGACGCCGGTGACGTCCACGCTGAAGGCCAGCTGCGCGCCGCCGTCGGCGCTCACTTGCGCGTCGATCTTCCGGGTGGTGACGCTCTCGGAGGCCGGCGGATCGGGCATGTGCACCAGCTTGGGCTTGCCCTCGTTCACCAGCAGCGCGAGCGCGCCCCGGTCCATGGCCGGGAGCTCGTTCGAACCGGTGTATTCTGCAGTTCCATCGAGGAACAGGTTCATCGAGGGCACGTAGGCGATGGCGTGGTCGAAGGGCGCCAGGCTCGCCGGCTCGGTGTCGAAGTCGCCCCGCATGCCGGTGCGCACGATGACGATGGTGGCCGGGATGCCCAGCTCTTTGAGCATGGTGACGATGAGCGTCGCCTTGTCTTTGCAGTCGCCGAAGCCGCGCGCGAAGATCTGCGCGCAGCGGTAGGGCTTGAAGCCGTGGATGCCGAACTCCAGCGCCACGTAGCGCGTCTTCTGCACCACGTAGTCGTACACCGCCCGGACCTTGGCCTTCTCGTCGGTGAGGCCCTTGGTGATCTCGGCGACCCGGCGCTTGACCTCGTCGTCGGCCACGAACTGATCCTTCACCAGGCCCCAGTACCAACGGCCCATCTCGTCCCACGATTGGTAGGTCGAGACGTGCACGTGGCCGAGCAGCTCGGGGTAGGGGGGCTGCAGCGGCTCGCGCTGCATGGGCGGAACGTTCTCGGCGGTGAAGCGGTAAATGCGCTCTTCGCCCTTCTCTTCCACCTTGGAGACCAGGCCGGGAATGTTCGGCTTGTTCACCACCAGCTTCCGGGTCTTCGGTGTAATCAGCACGTATTCCGAGTGCGTCACCGGCTCCGGGCTCTGCATGTAGTTCACTTCACCGAAGTAGTCGTTGAAGTTGTTGCGCTCGGCCACGTCTTCCACGCGGTACTGCAGCTCCACCACGTCCCCCGGGAAAATGCGGGGAAAGTTCACGTAAAACGCGCGGCCGCTGGTGTACATGGCCATGTTCGGATCGTCGGCCGCCGTCTCGCCGCTGTCGGTGGCTTCGTCGATGGTGCCGTTCTTCCGGTGAATGCGCGCGCCACGGAGCTGCACGGTTTCGGTGTCGCCCTCGTAGCCGAATGCGTATTGCCTCGCCTCGGCGGCGGTGGCGTCGGTGAGCGGCTGAAAGGCCACCTGGTGAAAGCGGCTGGAGAGGCCGTTGGGGAACACCGTGGTCACCTGCAGGTCGACCAACGTGCGACGGCCCTGGCCGTCGGCCGGCTTGTTGCGGTCTTTGAGGAACTCGGCGGCGGGGCGGGCGTAGTTCTCGTCGGCCCGAGGCTTGGGCGGCTGCATGTGCGCCAGGTACTCGCGAACGTCCTTGTCTTGCGGCTTCACCTCGAGGATGCGCCGGAGCAGCTTTTCTTGCTCGTCCTTCTGGCCGTACACGCCGTAGAGATCGGCGAGCGCGCGGAGGGTATCGGCGTCTTCCGGCGAGAGCTCGAGGGCGCGCCGGTAGGCCGCGATGGCGCTCGGGCGATCGCCCAGCGCGACGTGGGTCTTGGCCGCTGCCTGCAGCGTGGAGGCATCGTCCGGTGCGAGCGCGACCAGGCGCGTGGCGAAGCGGCGTGCGGTGGCGGCGTCGCGGCGTGCGAGCGCGAGATCGAGCTGGGTCTTCACGAACGAGGGATCGTCGAAGCGGAGCTGCGCGTAGCGCTCCATGACCTCGTTGGCCTCCACCGTGCGGCCGGCTTCCCGCAGCTCGGCGGCGAGCGCTCGGAGCAGCGCGACGCTCTTGGGGCGGCGGGCCAGGGTTCGCTCGAGGAGCGCGATGGCGGTCTCCTTGAGGCCGGCCTCGCCGTAGAGCTCGACCCGCGCGAGGATGGCCGTGAGGTTCTCCGGCTCGAGGGCCAGTGCCTTCTCGTAGTAGGGAATGCAGTCGCGCCAGTTGGCGCCGGAGCGCGCGTAGGCCGCCCGCGCCAGGAGCACTTTCACCTTCTCGTCGACCGGCGTGCCGGCGTTGACCCGCGCCTCCGCCTTTTCGATCCATCCGGAGCGCTGGTTGCGGTTCTCGGCGAGCTCGCCGGCCAGGAGCAGACGCGCGATGGTCGGGTCCTTCTCCGCGGCCTTGCTGGCGTACTCCCGAGCCTTGCGCTCGGCGGGATCGTCGCCCGAGGTCTGCACCAGGTAGCGCGCGTACTTCTCGAAGGAGTGGGCGTCACCGCCCTTGATGCGCTGCTCGAAGGCCGGCACCGGCCCGCCCATGGTGGGCGCGGTCTTGGCCATCTCGGGCTTGGGACCGCGGGTGCCGGCGTCGGCGGCCGAGAGCGTGGGGTCGGCGTGGACCTCGAGATCGGCGTCGGGGGAGCCGTCGGGCTTGCCGATGCGCAATGTGAAGATGGGCGCCTGATCGGTGCCGCAGGCCTTCACCAGGACGCGGTTGTAGCCCTTCTCGAGCTTGCCGGTGCCGGACACGCGATCGGCATCGAGGGAGCGGTACTTCTCGTCGCGGAGGACTTCCTTGCCGTTGAGCCACACGCGCATGGCGCCGGCCCCGCCGGCCCACACGGAAATGCCGTGGGTCGGGTCCTTCTTGCCCTGCACGAAGGTCACCGCGTACGCGCACACGTTCTCTTGCGGGCGCACCAGCGAGCCGAAGTCGACCCAGCCGGTGGCCGCCGCCTGCGGATACAGCCGGTAGCGCGTCGGTCGCTCTTTGCCCTGGTAGGGATGCACCAGGTCGATGGCGCCGTTGCCCTCTTCTTCGGGGCCGAAGGCGCGGCTGAAGCCGCCCTTGCCCTCGTTGTCGAAGGGGCCCACGACGAGCCAGTCTTCCACGAAGCCGAGCTGCTTCAGGTGCGCGTGGGAACCGGCGAGATCGCCGCGTCGCCGCCGGGCGTAGGCCTCGAGCAGCCCCGCATAGGTGCGCGCCGCCGGGGAAATGCGGCCTTCGGTGGAGAGCGTGTGGAGCAGCGCCTCGAGCTCGGTGGGGTCGGTGCGGTCCCACTCCTGCCATACCGCGCGGAGGGCTCCGTAGACCTCGGGGCCTTGTGCGCGCTCCACCTCGGTGCGGAGCTCGGCGAGCCGGGCCGAGCCTTCGGTGGCGGGGGCGGGCGTGGTGACGGCTACGGCGCTCGCCAGGAGCGCCGCGGGGACGGCAATGCGGCGCACCGCGCGAATTTTCGAGACACTCATGAACGACCTACCTGGGGTTTTCGACCCGCCGCTGCCTTTTCGTCAAGGAAAGAGCCGCATTGTGCCCCCAAACGCCGGCGAAGCGAAGCGCTCTCGCGTGCCCTCTCCTCCCCTCCCGCTTGCGGGAGGGGCGTGGGAGAGGGAACGGAGCTCGATCTTCCGAGTGCTCGCGAGACGAGCACGAGGTGCGCAACAACCCGCCGCGCGCCGTGTATTCTCGGCCCATGTTGCCTCGATGGACCGCCCTCGCCGCTGCCCTCCTCGCGCTCACCGGATGCGCACCGGAGGTCGCCCTGGTGGGCAAGACCGCCGAGAACGCGCGCATCGTCGAGATTCCCCTGCGGCTCTCCAACGCGTACGTGGTGCACGCGGCGCGGCCCGTGCTCATCGACGCCGGGACCATCGGCGACCTGCCCGAGCTCGAACGAGGGCTCGCCCAGGAAGGGCTCGGCCTCCGGGAGCTGGCGATGATCATCGTCACGCACGCGCACGGCGATCACGCCGGCCTCGCAGCGGAGCTCCGGCGTCGGTCGGGCGCCATCGTGGTGCTCGGTCAGGGCGACGCGGACCAGGCGCTCCGCGGCGAGAACGATCCGCTCCACCCGACGCGCTTCGGCGCGGCGCTCTTGAAGCCGTTCATCCCCAAGGTCTTCCCGAGCTTCACGGCCGACACCCTGGTGTCGACGCGACTCGATCTCCGGCCCTGGGGCATCGGCGGCGACGTGGTGGCGATGCCCGGCCACACCGCAGGCTCGGTGGTGGTCATACTGGACAATCATACTGCGTTCGTGGGCGACATCATGTCTGGCGGCGCGTTCGGTGGACTGCTGTTTCCCACCGACCCCGGCGAGCACTATTACCAGGCCGACGTCGCCCGCAATCACGCCAACATCCGCGCCCTCCTCGACCAGGGCATCGAGCGCTTCTACCTCGGACACGGTGGTCCGGTGACCCGTGCCGACGTGGAGCGCGCGTTCCCGAAGTGAGCCTCTACCGATCCGGCGAGCACCGTATGCTAGCCTTCGAGCATGTCCCAGACGGCCCAGCGGCTCCTGATGACCGAGGCTGAGTATCTCGCTTTCGAGCGCGCCTCACGCGAGAAGCACCAGTACGTGCGCGGCGAGGTGTTCGCGATGGCGGGTGCAAGTATCCGCCACAACGCGCTCGTGTCGAACGTGCTCGTCCACATGTCACGCGCGCTCGGTGCGGGCCCGTGCCGGGTATTTCCGTCGGATCTGAAGGTCTACGTCGCGTCGCTCGAGACCTTCACCTACCCCGACGTTACCGTCGTGTGTGGCGCCCCCGCTCTCTACCAGGGGTCCACCGATGTGCTCACCAACCCCAAGGTGATCTTCGAGGTCCTGTCCGAGACCACCGAGCGGTACGATCGCGGCGAGAGGGCCGAGGGCTACCGCAGCATGCCCTCGGTTGCCGATCACATCCTCGTCAGTCAGCACAAGGCGCACATCGAGCACTTCGCGCGGCAAGAGGACGGCTCGTGGAGCCTGCGTGAAGCTTCGGTGGGCGGGAGCGTCCTGATCCGCTCCGTCTCTGTCACCCTCGACGTGGACGCCCTCTACGCCGGGGTATTCGACCTCCCGAGCTGAGCGCCGCTGCCGGCATGCGTGGCACGCACGAGTGCCACGCATGCCGATAGCGGTGTGCAAAGCCGGTCTCCGGGGCGCCTACCGTGCGGCCATTGCGGAACCGAGGCTGCTGCGCGAGATACGAAGCAGCGTGTTCGCCTCCACACCGCCGCCAGGGGCGTAGAGCTTGCCCGTATTCACCCACACCCTCTCGTCGTCGACCCAGACGGGTGCACCAAACCCCATCCCAGGCTCCGCGTCCAAGGTCCACGAAGCGCCGTCGCTGAGCCGGATCACGAGCACTCGCGTACTCGACACGCGGAGAACGGCTGTGCCATGCGCGGCGACCATGTAGCTGCCGCCCGCGCCGTTCGGCTCGTCGTACGCTGTCACCTTCCGCGGGACAAGTTCCGCTGCCGATGCCGCGAACGGCGAGGTGTACAGCGCCGGGGACCTCGAGGGCGCGATCCCGGTGGCCTCCACCCACACGAGAGCGTTGCCCTGCGTGCGATCGACTGCGTACCCCGTCACCGAACGTCCCCCACCGGAAGCGGTGAGCAGCGGCACGAATGTTCCGTCATCCTTCAGGTTCACAATGGGCGCCGCCGCCTTCGCATACCGCGCGAGAAAGCCGCCAGGAAGGTCGAGGGGCGCCTCGAAAAACATTCGCGCTGCACCGTCCTTGGGCAGGAGAGCACTCCCATTCACGTAGTCCACGAGAGCCCACCCATCGGGGCTGCTTGTCGTTACGAGAGCGTGGGAAGTGTTCGCCACGCCTGGACCCGGTGTTCCACCGGTGGGCCCGTAGGGCACGTCAACGGGCGACTTGAAGGAGTTCGGGGTCGCCCAGTCAGCGCTTCGGTAGCTGAGCTTCTTGCTCTCGTCGAAGAAGAGCGTCTGACGGACCCCCGCGTCCGTCAAATAGAGCTCGACGGAGCAGTCAGAGCGAGTGCCTAACGAGGTCGTGACAGCCGTAGCGGGCGCACCACCGGAGAGAGGCTCGACCACAATCATCGCGTGTTCCGGCGCGAGGGTATCCGACGCCTTGGGGTAAACGCGAATGGAGCAAAGGTATGCCACGCCGTCTGAACCCTGCCGCACTGGTTCCGGGCCATCCGCGTAGAACGTGTACCCGACGAGCGGCGTCCAGTCGATATCGACAAGCTCGCAGCCAGAGCGCCCGGAAGGACACGCCTTCCATTTGAGCGGGGTCAGATCGCGACCGGGGCTTCGGGGCGCCAGGACATCACAGCGGTCGGAGGCGCCAGGAACCCTGTCCCAGTCTCCTCTCAACCAGCCGTTCGGCCCCGCGTCGACGGTGGCGTCGCGAGATGAAGCGTCGGGGCGCGGAGGGATCACCTCAGCGCCGCCGGCGTCCTCGGGTGGCTTGACGGACGAACCGCCCGTGCAGGCCCAGCACGTGACCACAAGGGTCAGCGTCACCGCGCCAAGCGGCCGTCCGAGAACAGCATAGTTTCCCCTCGCATTGCCCCTCACCATGACGACATTCTGGTCCAATCCACAGAAGCTGCAACCTGCGCGTAGCCGGCGCCGGTGAAGCGCAGCGCACCCTCGAGGCTTCCGCTGGCGTTCGCTTGGAACTTGGAACACACCCACGATAGGGGAGGGTCCGTAGCGGCTTGCGTGTGATTGCGAATTGCGATGGATCCATCCGCGCCAGTGACGGCACGAGCGCCACGCCCCGTCGTCTTCCGCTACTTCAGGCCGCGCGCGGACGGGGCTATCGCTCCGAGTGTCTTCTATCGATCAATCCGCCTTGAGTACCGCAGCGCGGACGCCGGACTTGCCCTTGTCGCCCGCTTTGCCGGGGTTGCCCATGTGCGAGCCGCGAGTGCCGATTGCCCCTGCTCCGCCGCCGTCTCCGCCGTTGTCGGCGACGGTCGGGGCAAGGTGGTACTCCGCGCTCGGCGCAGTGGCCACGGAGGCGCCGTCGACGGACGGCGCAGTGCCGATGTAGAGCACACCCACGGAAAGGCCTCCGGTGCCACCACCGCCCCCGTTTCCGCCTGCGCCGTTTCCGCC
>JABFRG010000589.1 GCA_013141295.1 Polyangiaceae bacterium | reverse complement strand
CCCGCAAGCGGGCGGGGAGCCGGACGCCGCCCTGTTTCTTAGGAGCGAAGCGAGGGACCCCCTCTGCCCGTCAGACGCCTTCCACGCGCTCGCGATACTCTGCCAGCGTCTTCTGCCACGCCGGCCGTTCGGTACAACGCGCGCGGTAGCCGAGGAGGTGGGGGAACGCTGCGAGCATCTGCGGGTCGGTGCCGGCATCGAGCACGTGGGTCATGAGAATATCGGCGACGGTGAAGTCCTCGGTCGCGATGTAGTCGCGACCCGCGAGCCAACCGTCGAGCTGCTTCAAGCGCATCTCCGCCCAGCCATGCAACGCCTCGCTCGGCTTGGTCCCCTTGCCACCACACAGGTTCACGAACCATAGAGAAAGGACCGGGACCTCGATGGACGTCAGCGCCGTGAAGGCCCAGCGCAGCACCTGCGCTTCTCCCGCGAGGTCCAGAGGAATGAGCTTGCCGGTTTTGCGTGCAAGATACAGCAAGATGGCCCCGGACTCGGAGACGACGACGCCCTCGTCGTCGATGATCGGAAGCTGACCGAAGGGATTCAAGGCGCGGAACGCCGGTGAATCGAGATCGTGGTTCGGATGATACATCCCGACGATCTCGTAGCCCAGGCCCATTTCTTCGAGCGCCCACAGAACCCGCAGATCGCGCGTCTTGCCACGCGCCCCCTGATTCACTCGAGCAAAGCCGTAGACCTTGAGCATGAGGCAAGTTCTAGAGCACCGATCAGTTTGAAGACCGAGGATTTTGGGGGAGTTGCGAGCACGCCCAGGGGCCGCGCGCGACGACGACACCTACTGCTGCTAGGTGAGGAGGAGCAACGCAGCGGGGCGACGCAAATCGCCAAAAAGCCGACCGATTCAAACTGATTGGTGCTCTAGCGGCATGGCATACAGGCCGGCAACGAGGAAGGCCCGACGGAGTGTCCGCCGGGCCTCGTCGATCCCACCGCGCTCCTTCAGGAGGGCGGTGCGGGCGCCTCCGACCGGCGCGCCGGGGTCAGGGTGACCCGGCGTGCGCCGCCGACGACCAGCGCGCCGGAGACGGGGAACACCATCCGGACCGTGGTGCCCTTGTCGGTCTCGCTGTCGACTTCGACCGCGCCGCCCATGCTCTCGGTGACGGCGAGCAGCGCGCCCATGCCCACCCCGCGTCCGGATACCTCCGAGGCGGTCTCCTTGGTGCTCAAACCTTCGCAGAAGAGGGCAGCCACCAGGTCTGCGCGGGTGCCCGTGGGCAGCCCTTGCTGCGCAGCCTTGGCGCGAACGCGGTCCCAGTCGATGCCGCGACCATCGTCCACCACCTCGATGGCGAGGTGCCCGGCCTGGCTGGAGGCGCGGAAGGTCAGGTGCGCTGCCGTGGGCTTGCCTCGGAGCTCTCGCTCCTCGGCGGTCTCGAGACCGTGGTCGATGGCGTTGCGCACGGCGTGAATGAGGGCCGCCCAGAAGGGAGCCCACTGGTCGGCGTCGAGCCGCAGCGTGGTCTCCTCCACCGCCACCTCGACGTTGCCCTTGTCGAGGCGGGCGGCGATCTGGGCCGCGTGCTGCGCGAAGTGCATGAGCCGCCCGTAGACCGGCTCCAGCTCGAAGTCCTTGAGGAGCGCGAGGAGTCGCTCCGGTGAGCCTCCGGACCGAATGGCGCGCTCGAGCTCCGAGCGGTCCTCCCGGCTCAGCTCCAGCACGTTGCTCTCGGCGCCGCCCAGCCGCTGCACGTCGCGCACGATGCGGTCCCACCGAACCTTGAGCACCTCGATGGTGGTGGCGTCGGGCACCTCGCCCTCTTCGACGATCCGGTTCTCCATCTTGTGGCAAAGGTCGGCCACGCTATCGAGCCCGAAGAACGAGGCGTTGCCCTTCAGCGTGTGCAGGGCGCGCTTGAGGATCACGAGCTCCAGGATCCGAGCCTGCGCGATGGTATCGACCAGCGACGTCGCCTCCGAGAGGAACTCGCCGAAGCGCCGGCGGTCACTCCAGAGGTGCTCGAACACCCGCATTTCCTCGCGGCGCTCGCGTTCACCCACGGCCCGTTCCACCTCGTTGGTCTCGTCGGAGATCACGAGCAGGAATCGCTCCGGTTCTTCGCCTTCGCCGATGGGCTCGTAGGAGAAGCGATAGTGGCGTCCGTCGTGGACCAGGCTGCCGGGCATCTGGTGGAGATTGAGCTCGAGCGGCATGAATCCGCCCGTGAGCTCCTCCCACCCGACCGCGGTCGATGCCGCGAAGGTCGGGTCGACGCCGCGGAGAAAGCTCTCCAGCGTCGCGCCCTCCGCGATTGGCCCGAACCAACGCTCGACGATTCTCGAGCGCTCGGCGGCCATGACGCCCTTTCGGTCCAGGGTGATGAACCCTTGGTCGACGTTGTCGAGCACCATCCGCATGTCGCGGTTGCGGCCGTCGAGCTGCGAGGTGCGCTGGGCCACCACCTTTTCGAGGCCGATCACGTTGTCGAAGAAGCTGCGGGCGATGAAGCACGCGGCCACCGACTCGAGTACCACGAAGAGCGCGTGAACCCCCACCACCCACACCGGCGCGTCGTAGTTGAACACGCTCTTGGGGAGGAGCAGCCAGAGCACCAGGTGGTGCAGCGCCACCGTCACCGTGGCCGAGAGCACCACCATGGGGTTGCCGAACACCGCCAGCATGGCCAGCACCGAGAAGAAGAAGAAGTGCATCTCGATCTGCATCGGGCCCTGGCCGAGGTGCACGAGGACGCCGCCCATGCACATCGCCGCGACGCCGTAGATGACCGAGATGCTCCGGGGATTCTTCAGGGTGAGGAACGCGACCGCCGGCCCGAGGAGCACGGCCATCGTGAGGGCGATGGCGGTGAGCGCACCGGTGCCGTTGGCGGCGGCGATCCCGGTGAACACCGGTACGCACAGCGCGAAGAAGCCCAGGCCCACGCGGTTGAGGCGCCGCAGGTAGCTGGCCTCGAACGGCGTTATCTCCTTGGGTAGCACCAGAAAATCTACGAACTTCACGATGGAATCCCCTTCACGGCAACGAAACTGGGTTGAGGCTCTTGGCGAGGCGTTCGCTCACCGCGCAGCCGTATACGGGCAGCGGCTCGGTGGTGCGGCTGGCCAGTGCCGCGCGAAGAATGGTGGCGTCTTGCACGTCGAAGCCCTGTTTGCGGGCGGTGTAGCCGCCGGCGTAGAGCAACGCCCCGGTGCGGGAAGCAACGACGAAGAGCGGAGCGGCTTCGACCCCGTAGGCCGGAAGCAAGTCCGCGGGAGCAACCTGGTGAACGCGATAGCCCGACGCTTCGAGCTTGCGGGTGAGCGCGTCTTCTCGTCCGACGACGAGAACGTGCTCCGCCACGCCCTTGGGCCGGGCTCTCATGACGAGATGCTCTGCGATGCGCTGGGAGCAGCGGCACTCCGCATAGAGCACGTGGTACGCCGTGAGCTGGCCCACTTCGTCCGGGCCGCGCAGCGCGAGAAGCGCTGTCATGTTCGGCCCCGCGGCAGCGGTGGCCGGCAAGGGAATCAGGTGGCGGCCCAGGAGCGTAGCGCCCCCTACCGACGTCACCAAGAGCCATCCCCCCAGAATCACACGTCCGAAGAAGCGAACGCCCGCGGATGCGGGCGCTCCCCCCTGTCTCTCACGCAGCATTTGCGACCTCGACGACGTATCGGTCGCCCATCAGCTTGCTGATGCGCGCCGCGGTCGTCGCGGTGAGCCGCGTACCTGCCGGAATCAGCAGGGCGCCGAACTCGTTCTTGAGATCTTGCCGAAGGACCATCCCCTCCTTCAGCTGTGCCACCGGTACCCGGTTGTTCTTCTGCTGGACGACGGTGATGTCGACGAGCAACCGGATTTCCTTGTCGCCGATGCGCATGACCCAGCTCGCCGAAGGGCCCCCATCCGGAGCCGCGGGGCGCTCCGAAAGGTCCATCGGGAGGCCGACCGTGAGCTCGATGCCATCGGTGAGGCCATTGCGTTTGACGGCGCCGGCCAGGGTGTTGGCGATCTCGCGAACCGCGTCGCGAATGAGCTCGGGCGCAGCGTCGGGCATTCCCAGGAACAAGTCGCCGGCCCCCGCCAGCGACGCCCGGTCGACCCCGACGGTCACCCGCATCTCCGCCTGTTCCTGAACGAACGACAGCGGAATCGCAGCGCCGATGGTCCATGCGGGTCGCGCCTGGTCGGCGTCCACCGCCACCGCCTGCCCCACCATGTCGCCGAGCTCGGTGGAGAGCAGCGTGGCTGCCTCGCGCCAGGTGCGCATGCTGGTGGGATCGAACGCGGTGTCGAGATCGTGGACCACACCGCCGGTACCCGAAACGGGCTTCGCCCATTTCATGATCCGGGTAGGGCCTTCCACGCGGAGCAAGAGCTCTTCTCGGGTGATCGGCTTCCGGAGGAAGTCGTCGGCCCCTGCGAGGAACGCACCGTGAATGTCGGTCGCGAAGGATTTCCCCCCCTGCGCGATGATGTAGACGTGCCCCGTCGACTCCTGCGAGCGAATCGATTTCAGGACCTCGAGCCCCTTTCCCCCGGCGAAACCGAGGTCGAGCACGACGACGTCTACCTTATGGGCACGAAGCGCTTCGAACGCCTCTTTGCTGTCGGCGGCCACCGCCACTTCGTGCCGCGCTGCGGTCAGGAGTCTCGCGGAGATCTCCCGTTCCGAGCGCACGTCTTCCAGAAGAAGGACCTTCATGGCCTCACGCCGCAGCGGTGCCGGCGCCCACGAGCTTCTTGACGGCGGCGACGAGGAGGTCGGCCTTGAACGGCTTGACGATCCAGCCGCGAGCGCCGAGGGCCTTGGCCCGTTGAATGAGGTCCGGGTGGGCCTCGGTGGTGAGCATGACCACCGGCAGCGAGGCGCCGCCTTCGGCCTTGCGGACGTTCTCGAGGAACTCGATGCCGCTCATGCGCGGCATGTTGACGTCGCAGACCACGAGGGAGAACTGATGACCCGGGGTCACCTTGCTCAATGCATCGAGGCCGTCGGTGGCTTGCACCACCTCGAAGCCCGCTTCCCCCAGGGCCCGAGACACTTGCTGACGGACCATGAGAGAGTCATCGACAACCATCACCTTCGCACTCATTGCATCGCTCCATGGACAAGTCCCCGCCAAGGGCGGAGAGGTTGGGTTCGAGGGCCCTGCACGCGCTGGAGAACCCAGGTTTCAAGGGGGCCACGTCGATCCGCCCGTTTCCGGGCATCTCGATGCTTCGCACAGGTGCCGATCCCCCACGTTTCAGAGGAACGGCCCGCTGCGTTGCGGCTTGAGCGCGGATCGCGCAACAAAGTCGCATTTCGCACCAGGCCTCGGCTGGTGGTGGATGGTCGGGCCTTGCGGACGTACCATGTGGGCCCATGCCCTCCGCCACGCCGCCATTGCGTCTGTCCGAGACGTTCGGGATTCGTTCACCCCGCCAGGTGCTCGGCGATCTAGGAGAGATCGTGCGCGACGGCATCCGAGGTCGTCGCTTTCAGGTGGGGCTCTCTTCGGCGGGGCTCCTCAAGCCTCGGCTGTCGCTGCCGGCGTACCTCGGCCGCGTGCCGGACGACGGCCTCGCCCCCATCTACAACCTCTTCGACCGCACCGGCGGCGGCACCTTCTACAGCCAGCGGGTGAGCCGCGCACGGTGCCGCGACTTTCGTGGCGGGAAGCTCGCCTACGACGAGCACGACGGCGTCGACTTCGTGTGCCCCATCGGGACGCCGCTGGTAGCCGCGGCCGCCGGCGTGGTGGTGATGATCCGCGATCGCTGGCTCCGCGGTGGGCTCACCATCGGCGTGGATCACGGGGCCGGTGTGGTGACGCAGTACACGCACTGCGCGCGCTCGCTCGTGAGCATCGGCCAACCGGTGCAGCGCGGCGAAGCGGTGGCGCTCTCCGGCGCCGCCGGCATCGATCTCGTCCAGTTCTTCCCGTGGGTGCCGCCCCACATTCACTTCATGGCCTGGCACCGCGGCCGCCCGGTGGATCCGTTCGAGCGCCCGGGCGAGACCTCCAAGGTACCGTGGTCGCGCCGCAACACGCCCTCTCACGAAGCAGCGACCGCAGAGCCCATGCCGAAGGTGAGCCCGGTGGACCCTCGGGAGCTGGAGCGCGCCACCCGCGCGTGCGTGGATCCCCACGTCCGCCGCGAGCTGGAGGCGCTCGCCGACGTGCCCGCCGCCTGGGCCGCGACCCTGGAAGATGCGCTTCACCACCAGCGCGAGGCCTGGGACTTCCGGGAGACTACGTTCGCGCTCCGGCCGAGCACCGAGACCGCGACGGTCCGCCTCTCGCTCCCGCTCACCCCCGACGCCTATCGCGGCGCGCGCTTCGGCGACACCGGCGCACCCGCCCACGAAGGCTGAAAACGCCCGGGCCCACCCTTGACGGACGTCGCGCGCACGGCCATAGAATGAACGTTCATTCCTATGACCGGCCCGCTCCCCGAAAACCCCGATCGCGGCGACAAGCGCGAAGCCATCCTCGACGCCGCGCTGACGCTCTTTGCCGAGCGCGGCTTCCACGGCACCGCCGTGCCGCTGGTGGCCGAGCGCGCGAAGGTCGGAGCCGGCACCATCTACCGGTACTTCGAGAACAAAGAGGCGCTGGTGAACGCCGTCTACCGGAAGTGGAAGCACGCGTTCACCGCGGCGGTGGTCGAGACGTTCCCCTTCGACGCCCCGGTGCGGGAGCAGTTTCACGCGCTGTGGACGCGGATCTTCGGCTTCGCCAACGACCATCCGACGGCGCTCCAGTTCATCGAGCTCCACCATCATGCGGCCTACCTCGACGCCGAGAGCCGCGCCCTCGAGGAGCAATCGCTGGCCCCCGCCCGCGCCCTCCTCGACGAAACGCGGCGGCAGCAGATCACCAAGGACGTCCCCTCGGCGGTGCTCATCCACATCGTGTGGGGCGCGTTCACGCGCCTGGTGAAGGCCGCCGCCGAAGGGCAGATCACGCTCGACGCCGAGACCCTCGACCAGGCGGAGAACTGCCTCTGGGAAGCGGTCCGCCGGTAACCCCTCTTTCGAGGCGCGATCCTTCCGTGGATCGCGCCTTTTTCTTTGCCCTTGAACGGAACGAACATTCATTCCTCGGAGTCATCATGGTTCAGCGCACCGTCCTCGTCACCGGCGCCACCTCCGGCATCGGTCGCCACGCCGCCCTTCACCTCGCCCGCCGTGGACATCGGGTCTTCGCCACCGGCCGCAACCCGGGGCTCCTCGCTTCGCTGCAAGCCGAGGCCGACGCCGAGAAGCTTCGCTTGGAAGCCTTCGAGATGGACGTCACCGATGCCGTCTCCATCGAGGCCGCGCGCACGCGCATCGAGGCGAGCGCCGGCAGCGTGGACGTCCTCGTGAACAACGCCGGCTACGGCCTCTGGGCGCCGATGTCGGAGGTCACCGACGCGGACCTGCGCAAGCAGTTCGAGACCAACGTGTTCGGTCTCATGGCGGTGACCCGCGCCTTCGTTCCCGCGATGCGCCAGAAGGGCTCGGGCCGCATCCTCAACGTCAGCAGCGTCGGGGGTCGCATCACGTTCCCCTTCGGCGGCGCGTACCACGCCACGAAGTACGCGGTGGAGTCCATGAGCGACGCGCTCCGGCTGGAGCTGCATCCGTTCGGCATCGACGTGGCGCTCATCGAGCCGGGGATGATCAACACCAACTTCGCAGCGCAGACCGTGAGCCATCTGGCCGCGTACCGCACCAGCGACTCGCCCTACGCCGGCGCCCTTGCGGAGGCCGACGCGCTGGTGGAGAAGGCCGAGCGCTTCGGCGTAGATCCTTCGTGCATCTCCGAAGCCATCGCCCACGCGTCCGAAGCACGCAGACCGCGCACCCGATACGTGGCGCCGCTGCGCTCGTACTTCGGCATCTTCTTCATGAAGCTCCTGCCCACCCGCTGGGTCGACGCAGCGCTTCGCGCCTTCTCGGGCCTCACCCGCGCGAAGCTACTTTCCGGTCGCCGGAGCAGCCTGCCGCCGGCGGTGGCCTGAGGGAAAGCCGGGAAAACGCCGGTCGCGAGATAGACGACAGGGACGCACCATCTCCGCTTGCCCTTTCCTGAATCCAGGTTATTGTCACCGGGCTCACGTTGTTACGCGTTCTGATGTAGTGGCTCTCTCGAAGTTCGGGGTGCAACCAGTCACAGCGAGTGAATTGTGGGAAGCCGAAGTCCTTTTCGGCAAATTCCATCAGCCCCCGATCGGCGCACTGGTGGAGTTCAATCGAAGAAAGCGCCGTAAACGAACAGAGAATCCTATGAGCACGCGACTTTACGTTGGCAACCTGGCCTTCCAGACGGACACCGACTCCCTCCGCACGCACTTCGCCGCCATCGGCGAGGTCACCGACGTGCACGTTGTCATGGACCGCGAAACCGGCCGTTCGCGCGGCTTCGGCTTCGTGACCATGGGTTCGCCCCAGGACGCGTCCAAGGCGATCTCGGAGATGAACGGCGCCCTCGTGGACGGCCGTCCCCTCCGCGTTAACGA
>JABFRG010001034.1 GCA_013141295.1 Polyangiaceae bacterium | reverse complement strand
TCGAGGTCGTAAACCGGCCGGCGCCGGGGGTCAAAACCCAGCGCCCCGAAGAGCCGGATGTGAACAGCACTTGTCCGGTTCTGTGAGAGGCGCCCCCGGGAAACCGGGGGTGCCTACTCGGTCCCGGGCGAAGGTATCGCCCAGAACTGCCCGCCCAACCATTAGGCCGCGCCGCCGCCGCGGGGGAGCAGCGGTCGCGTGAGGTTCTTGGTGGTGCCGCTCTCGACCACGAGATCGTCTTCGATGCGGATGCCGCCGAAGGCCGCGAGGCCCTCTACCAGCTTCCAGTCCACGTCCTTGCCTTCGGGCTTCTCCCGGAGCGCAGAGAGCAGGCCGTCGATGAAGTATATGCCCGGCTCCACGGTGAAGCACTGGCGCTCCTCGATCTGGCGCGTGTGCCGCAGCGCCGAGTTGGCGGTCTTGGGCTTCACCAGGGCGCAGCCGACGTCGTGGCACTGGAGCCCCAGCGAGTGGCCGAGCCCGTGCGGGAAGAACGCCCGGCTGATGCCGGTGGTGGCGATGGCCTCGGTGCTGCCGGAGGCCACGCCGGCGTCCTTGAGGATGGCGGCGATCTCCCGGTGCGCGTCCTCGTGCAGGGTCTCGTACATGAGGCCCGATTTGGCCTGATCGCAGAGCCGAAGTTGCGCCTTTTCCAGGCCCTCGACCATGCCGCGGAATGTTCCCGCGAGGGCGCCGTGGCCCTTCACCCAGGTGCGCGTGATGTCCGAGCAGTAGCCGAGGTGCACCGCGCCGGCGTCCACCAGGAGCGAGGCGGCGTCGACCTTGGAGCGGCCGTAGCTCACGTGGTGCAGCGTCGCGCCATTGTGACCCAGCGCGACGATGTTCTTGTAGGGGGTATCGGGATCGTCTTGGGCCGTGGCCTTGAGATAGAGCAGGTGCAGCTCCAGCTCCGAGAACACGCCGCCCTGGAAGGCCTCGAACACAGCCTGGTGGCCCAGGCTCGAGATGCGATTGGCCTCGTCGATGCACGCCACTTCGAAGTCGCTTTTGTGCACCCGCAGCTCGTCGAGATCGCGCGTGAGCGCCTCGGGGTTCACGCTATCGATGCCCCACTCGGCAGCCATTTTTCCGGTCTCGCCGATGAAGGCGGTCTTGCCCTGCAGGTGATCCTGGACCGCCTTGTGGGACTTCGGGCGAATCACCTCGATGGCGTCGCCCAGGTGCCCGAGCGCCGGCTCACGAGGCCGCTCCCAGAAGCTATCGACCACCGGCCACACCAGAAGGGGCTTTCGCCCGATGCGCACCACGATGGCGCAGTCGGCCTCTTCGAGGGCGACCCAGTGCTGGAAGTGCGGCGTGGGACGGAGCGGGAAGAACTGATCGTCGAACTCCGATCGCTTCTTCGGCGAACCCGAGTGGATGACCACGGTGTCGAAGCCGTGCGCAGCCAGGGCCTGCTCGTAGCGCTGTTGAAGGGACTTGGCGTGGGCGGCGTAGAGCTCTCGGTTCACGCCTGGTTTTTTAGCACCACTCGGGGCCGAGGACCGGCGAATTCCCCTCTCCGCCCACGGCAGGCGCGTGGTACGTAACGGCGTCATGACGTTCGCGATGAAGAGCCCCGTGGATGGGGCTGCGCTGGACCCCGTCGATGCCACCGCCGCCGCCGATCTCCCGGGCCTGGTCGCTGCCGCCCGCAAAGCCCAGCGCGCCTGGGGCGAGGTGCCCGTGCACAAGCGCGCCGATCGCCTGCGGCCGCTGAAGCAGCGCATTCTCGAGCGGGCCGACGACATCGCCTCGATCGTGCATCGGGAGGTAGGGAAGCCCATGGCCGAAGCGCTCCTGGCGGAGGTGCTGCCCTCGGCCGACGTGGTGGCCTACTGGTGCGACGCCATCGAGGAGCTCCTCGAGGTGACCGACGTCGAGCTCGACGCCATCGCGTACCCGTCGAAGGCGGCCACCGTGTCGCGCGAGGCGCGGGGCGTGGTGGCGCTCATCCAGCCCTGGAACTTCCCGGTGGCGCTCCCGCTGCGCACGCTGGTGCCGGCGCTCCTCGGGGGCAACGCGGTGATCTTCAAGCCCAGCGAAGTGACGCCCCGGAGTGGCGCGCTCCTCGGCGACCTCTTCAAGGATCTCTTGCCCGAAGGCATCCTCACGGTGGTGCAAGGCGGCGGCGACGTAGGCTCGGCGCTGGTGGGCGCCGACGTCGATCTGGTGGTCTTCACCGGCAGCGTGGCCACCGGCCGCAAGGTCGCGGTGGCCTGCGCCGAGAAGCTCATTCCGTGCGCCCTCGAGCTGGGCGGCAAGGATGCCGCCATCGTCCTGGCCGACGCCGAGATGGAGCGCGCGGTGAACGGCATCGTGTGGGGCGCCCTGGGCAACGCCGGGCAGAACTGCGCGGCCATCGAGCGGGTGTACGTGGTGGAATCGGTCGCGAAGGACTTCACCGACAAGGTGGTCGCCGCGGTGAAGGCGCTCACGCCCGCGGAGATCGGCCCGCTCGCCACCACCGCCCAGTGCGACATCGTGAAGCGCCACGTGGACGCGGCGAAGGAAGCCGGAAACGAGATCCTGTGCGGCGGCGAAGCCGGCGAGGGCTCGCACTATCCGGCCACCGTGGTGCGCGTGAAGGACGCCTCGACCGCGCTCGTCACCGACGAGACCTTCGGTCCGGTGATCCCCATCATCACGGTGAAAGATGCGGACGACGCCATCGCCAAGGCCAACGACAGCCGCTACGGCCTCACCGCCAGCATCTGGAGCCGTGACACCAAGAAGGCCACCGCCCTCGCGCGCGGCCTCCGCGCCGGCGTCATCACCATCAACAACCACGCGTTCACCGGCGCCATTCCCATGATGCCCTGGAGCGGGGTAGGGGAGACCGGCTACGGCGTCACCAACTCGCCGCACGCGCTCGACATGCTCACCCGCCCGCGCGCGCTCTTGGTCGACAAGAACCGCGGCAAGCGCGAGCTCTGGTGGTACCCGTACACGCCGGTGCTCACCGCCCTCGCGCGGGCCATGGCGGTGCTCCGGGGCGGCGGCGGCATCGGCGCGCGCATCGGCGCGCTGTTCAAGCTCCTCTCGCTCATCCCCAAGCGCCTCGGCGGCGGCTGACCGCTCCGCGCGACATTGCCAAAGGGCGCGTGCGGCTCTAGGTAGGCGCCCGACCCCATGGGACTCGTCCGCGCGCTCATCTCGAACCCCCGCTGGGTCTTTCTCCTCGACGGCTGTGGTGCGCTCCTCACCGGTGGGCTGCTCATGTTCGTGCTCGTGCCGCTCGAGCGCCACTTCGGCGTGCCTGCGGAGGTGCTGAGGCCGCTGGCCTTCGCGGCCGGCGTGTTCGCCCTTTATTCGCTGGGGTGCTTCGCCGGGTTCTCGCGCATCGCGGCTCGGTATCGCCCGTTCCTCGGCGCCATCGCCCTCGCCAATAGCGTGTATTGTGCAACCACGTGGGCCATCCTGATGGCCCACCGGGATCGGGTCACCTCCCTCGGCGTGGCGTACTTCGCGGTCGAGAGCGCCATCGTGGCGCTGGTGGTCGCGCTCGAGGTTGCGACCGTGCGGCGTCCCCGCGCCGCTGCCTGAGCTCTGGCCCCGCGCTCTCCGGCTCCGAGGCCCGTGGCCCAGCGTCGGCCCGAGCGCAGTCCCCACCCGGCGGCTCACACCGTAGTTATGTCGTGCAGTTAGCGACTGCCCCGGGGTGGCTAGCTTGTTGCTTACTCAAACCCACATGCGCCTGTCCCGCTTTGCTCCGGCCTTCGTCACGTCCCTCGTTCTCGCCGCCGGCGCGGGCTGCGCGGCCGAGGACGGCGCCGAGTCCGAGGACGAGATCAACACCGGAAAGCTGACCCCCGCCGACGTGAGCATCCTTCTGCCGTTGCCCAAGAGCAACGCGAACGAGAGCCTGGCTGCAACCGCCAAGGGCAAGGGCGGCGACGAGCTCGTTCCGCAGACCGCCTACGTGCTCAGCGGCAAGCCCTTCCAGAAGGTACTGCAGCCGGGGTTCTACCCGCAGCACGGGGCGCCGGGCGTCGACACCGAGGCCGAAGAGCGACCCTTGCTGCGGCTCACCGCGGTGCGCGTGGACCCGTGCGGGCGCACCAAGCCCACCGACGCGGAAGCTCGCTGCGTGCCCGAGGTTCGCCTGGTGTTCCAGCCGGTGCTCGCCAATGCGCAGGGCGTGTTCGAGGCCGCCGACGGTGCCATCCACGCCTTCTACCGGGTCTCCGAAGGCGAGCTCAAGGCCTTCACCAAGGCCCTGTTCGACGCGCGAAACGTGGGCGCCCGCTTTTCCTACACCAGCCTCGGCGTGCACCCGACGCTCGCCAAGGAAGGGCTCACCGGCGCCTTCGCCAAGGAGCTCTTCGCGCAGGTGAAGAAGGTGTGTGGCGGCGGCAACCTCGAGCGCGTGACGTTCCTCCAGCGCACCGCCGATCGCGAGCCGGTCTGGGTCTTCGGCATCACATCCGTCACGAACAAGGTGGCCAAGGTCGAGAAGATCGCCTCCACGAGCTCGACCCGTCAGGCCATCGAGGGCCCCGGCATGTCGCTCCCGATGCACCTGCGTGGTCTCGACGAAGGCGAAGCGCCCACCGAGACGGGCTCGCCCGACAAGATTGGCGCCATCCTGGACCGTCGCACCACCACCGAGGCGGAGCAGGTGAAGGCGCTCAACGCCTCGCTGCGCATCGACAACCCGCTCATCCACTCGCCGGAGACCATGGCCTGCGTCGAGTGCCACGTCGCCTCCGGCGCGCGCAAGGCGCTGCTCTCGGAGAAGCCGCTGCTCAAGGACAAGATCGATCCGGCGAACGTCTTCAAGGCGCCCATGACCGCGAAGCACGTGGCCTCCAAGGACATCGAGAACCTGCACGCATTTTCCTGGAAGGGCACCGACGCCGGCGTCTCCGACCGCGTCGCCAACGACTCCGCGCAGATCGCCGCCCGCATGAACAAGCTGCTCTTCTGAGATGCCCCTCAGCCGATGGTCTGGCCGAGCGAATCCGCCAGGGCGAGCCCTTCGCGCAGCGTGAGGTCCAGATCGAGCGGCGTGAGCGTGGCGAAGCTGCGATCGAAGGCGTCGGTGTCGCTGCCGGGATCGTCCTTGTGGGAGACGCCGGGGCCGCCCAGCCACAGGTACTCGCGGCCCCGGGGATCGGTGCGGAAGTAGACGATCTCTTCGTAGAGGCGCGCGCCGAGCCGAGCCGCCTGCACCTTGCCGTTCCACACCTTGGGCACGTTCAGCGACAGGAGCGCCGCCACGCCGCGGCGGGCCTCCAGCAGGGAGAGCGCGAGCTTCGTGGTGAGCGCCGCGATGGCGTCGAGATCGCCGCCCACCTCGGCGCTGGAGGCGAGCGCCGGAATGCCGCGCAGAGCGCCCTCACGGGCCGCCGCCACGGTGCCGGAGT
The DNA here is from genome assembly GCA_013141295.1 of Polyangiaceae bacterium. Lineage (GTDB taxonomy): Bacteria > Myxococcota_A > Polyangia > Polyangiales > Polyangiaceae > JABFRG01. Next base: position 3,137 of record JABFRG010001034.1, on the reverse strand, counting down.
AGAACGCGTCTTGCCCCAGGTTGAGTCCGCGGTTGATGCCGGAGACGATGAGGTCGGGCTTGCGGGGCAGCACCTTGCCGTCGCTGTGAAGTGCAACATACACGCAATCGGCGGGCGTGCCGTCGAGGGCGAAAACGCCGGGCTCCACGCTGCGCAGCCGCAGGGGGCGGTGGAGGCTCAGCGAGTGGCTCGAGGCGCTCTGCTCCGTTTCCGGCGCCACCAGCACCACGTCGGCCACCGTGAGGAGCGCCTCCCGCACTGCGCGAATGCCTCGGCTCGTGTACCCGTCGTCGTTCGAGAGCAAAACCAAAGGGCGCATGGGGCCCGGACGCTACCATGCCGGCTCGTTCGTGCCGGTGGACAAACGGCCTGGGTTTCGCGACCATGGCCGCCCGCAGCGCCCTCTCCGCGGTACTCCACGGCCTATCAGCGCCGCACGTCCGATCAGGTGAACAGAGGTCGGATCTTTGTGAATAAGAGTTGAATGATATCGATATCTTGCAAGAAATCGACGCAGGCTTTTGGACAGGTGTTCAGTGCTGAACGTAAGGTTCATCTCATGAACGCAACCTCCTCCCTCTCGGCCTGCGATCTCGACATCCTCTCGGCGCTCCTCCGCCTCGCCCGCAAGAGCGAAGCGGCCGACGAAGCGGCGCTCCTCGTCCGTGTGGACGCCTCGCCTTCGGACCTCCGCAACGCCCTCCGTCGCCTCGAGACGCAGGGCCTCCTCCAGCGCACCGCCATCGGCGTGCGTCTCCTCATGCCGGGCTTCGCGCTCGCGGTCGCCTTCGCCGGCTCTCGGCGGAGCGTGCGCCGGAAGGCTACCGTTCGACGTGCCGCCTGAATCTCCCGAAACGTTCTACGCCGCCCGCCTCGCGCACTTTCGCCAGGAGCAAGAAGCCCTGGCCAGCCGCGCTGCCCTCATCTCCCGGGCCCGGGTCGCGCTGTTCATCATCCCCTTCGGCCTCATCGTGGCCATGGTCTGGGGGCCCGTGCCCAGCCTCGGCTGGTACGGCGTCGGCGCCTGCGTGGTCGCCTTCGTGGCGCTGGTCTTCGCCCACGTCTCGGTCTTCGAGAAGCGAAGCCGCGCCGACGCCGCCGTGGCGTTCTACGAGAAGGGGCAGAAGCGCCTGGCCGGCGAGTGGCGCAGCTTTCCCTCGCGCGGCGACGAAGCCGCGGCGGCGGAGCACCCCTACGCCGACGATCTCGACATCGTGGGGCCGGGCTCGCTGCTGCAGCTGATGGATGTAACCTCCACGCGTTTCGGCGAGCACGCCCTCGAGAAGGTGCTCCTCGAGCCTTCGCCCTCGCCCGACGATCTGGGGCGTGAGCGGCAGGCCGCCGTCCGCGAGCTCGCGTCTCTCACCACGTTCCGTGAGCGGCTGGCGGTACTGGGCGCCGTCTCCGAGGGCGACAAGAACGATCCGGAGCCCTTCGTGGCCTGGGTCGAAGCGCCCTCCGAGCTGCCCTCCCAGGGCGCCCTGCGCGTGGCCTCGTTCGTGCTGCCGCTGGCGTCGCTTTCGCTCTTCATCGCTTCGCGGTTCGGGCTGGTGCCCAGCGCCGCCTGGCTGGGGACGGTGATCTTCTCGTATCTGCTCTCGATGTGGCTGGGCGTTCGCCTCGAGACCACCTTCAAGGCCACCGATCGCGACCGCGGGCTCCTGAGCTACGCGGAGCTCTTCGCGCTGGTGGAGGCCACCGACTTTCAGGCGCCCAGCTCCAAGGCCGCCAAGGAGAGCCTGCGCACCGAGGGGCGCTCCGCCAGCGCCCAGATGGCCAAGCTGACGCGCATCGTGAGCTTCGCCAGCGCCCGCAACAACGAGGTCTTCCGCTTCTTCATCGGGCCCATGGTGCTCTGGGACGTGCACTGCGCGCTGGCTCTCGAGGCGTTTCGCAGCTCCATGCGCGGCCGCTTGCGCCCCTGGTTCGTGGCCCTCGGGACGCTCGATGCGCTCGCCAGTGTGGGCACCTTCGCCTACGAGCACCCGGAGTTCGGCTGGCCCGCCTTCGACGACGGCCGCGCGTCGCTCAAGTTCAAAGGCCTCGGGCACCCTCTCCTCACCAAGCAGCGGCGGGTGACCAACGATCTCGACGTGGACGGCGCGCTCATCGTCACCGGCTCCAACATGTCGGGAAAATCCACGCTCCTTCGCTCGCTCGGTATCAACGTGGTGCTGGCCTATGCCGGCGCGCCGGTGTGCGCGGAAGAGATGTCGCTGGGAAACCTCCGGGTGGTCACCAGCATGCGCGTCCGCGACTCGGTGGGCGACGGCGTGTCGCGCTTCTACGCCGAGCTGCGAAAGCTCCGCGTGGTGCTCGACGCGGCCCGCGACGACAGCGGACCCAAGGCGCTCTTCTTGCTCGACGAGATCCTCCACGGCACCAACGCTCGCGAGCGGCTCATCGGCGCGCGCGCGTTCGTCCGCGAGCTGCTGCGGGCCGGGGCCATCGGCGCGGTCTCGACGCACGATCTGGAGCTCGGCCTGGTCGAGGCAGAAGCCGGCACCCAGGGCCGCGTCCGCAACGTGCACTTCGAAGAGCAGGTGGAAAACGACATCATGACCTTCGACTACAAGCTTCGCGAAGGCGTAGTGCAGAGCTCCAATGCGCTGCGTCTGATGAAGCTCGTGGGCATCGACGTGGTGTAGCGAAGTTGCATCATGAGGGCGGGCGCCCTCGGTGGGCGATTGGCGCGAACATGTGGTTCGCCATTGGCCCCATTTCGGTCCATGCTGCCCCGCATGGGAGCTCCTGATTCAACCCCGCCCGTGGTCGTTGCCGAGAAGCTGAGCGAGCCTGCGGTCGAAGGTCCCGCGTGCCGCACCGAAGTCTCCGCCGAGGTGCCCGCCGAGCTGCTCTCGGGCGCGGACGTCGTCCTCGACGAGCCGGAAGCAGTTGCGCCCACGCCGCCGCCGCTGCGCGCGGATGCCACCGAGGAGATCTCGGCGGACGCGATCATCGAGGTAGCGAGCGCGCTGGGCGAAGCCCCGGCGGCCCAGCTCGTCACCGAGGTGATGGCGCCGCTCCCTCCGCCCGCGCCGAAGCCGTCGGCGATTGCCGTCGCGTGGGCCAAGGACCGAGCGCAGGCTCGCCCCTTCGTACGCTACTGGCCCGCCTTCGCGAGCGCTGCGTTGCTT
>JABFRG010000992.1 GCA_013141295.1 Polyangiaceae bacterium | reverse complement strand
CTCTTTGAGCACCGCGCCGAGCTTCTCCACCGCGCCGCGGAGCCCGCGGTAGAGCGGCTTGTTGTCGGCCTCCACCGGTGTATCGACGTCGATGAGGATGACGTCGGCGTCCCGGAGCTTCTCGTAGTCGGTGGTGGCGGTGAGCTTGCCGCTCTGGACCACCCGCGTGATCATCGGCGCCAGGCCCGGCTCTTCGCCCTCGATGGGGCACTCGCCCTTGGCGATGCGCGCGATGCGGTCGGTCTTGAGGTCGACGCCGGTGACGTCGAAGCCCGCGTCGGCCAGGCAAGCGGCCACCGGGAGGCCGACGTACCCGAGACCGATGACGGCGACCTTGGCTTGTTTGCTCTGGATGCGGGAGAGGAGCGTAGTCATGGGCAGGTTCTTGGTTGCGCTGGGCAACGAGAAGGTTCGAAGAAATCGCCGGATCCGGCGTTTTTGCGGCTCCCCCACGTTTAGTCGAAGACACGGGGGAGGACCAGCCCAGTTGTCGCGCACTTTTGCCCGGCGGCGGTGGATGCTGTGGTAGGTGCTGTGGCCCAGCGATGTCGGTCCCGGAGCGCAGCTTTCTTCGCAATTCTCGCCTCGCCATCGGGCCCCGCGCGCTCGCCTGGATGGGCGTGGGCATCGGTGCTTCGTTCGTCCTCGCCGCGGTCGAGCTCTTCATCTCCGTCTTCATCCAGCTGTTCCTGAAGGGGCTCGGGCTCCTGGCGGCCGATGTGAAGACGTTCTCCTGGATCGACCAGGCGCAGCTCACCGCGACCCAGCTCGGCATCTTCCTCATCACCATCGCGGTGGTGCGCGCGTTCTGCCAGTACGTGGTGGGGCAGAGCGGCAACGTGGCGATGGAGATGATCAACGCCCGACTCCGGCGCATCGCCATCTTCGAGATGCTGCTCCACGAAGAGGAGCGCTACGTCTCGGCTTCGGTGATGAATGCACGCATCAGCGAGTACTTCGTCAAGGCCTCGTGGTTCGCCTACGCCTTCGCCAACCTGGTGGCGGTGGCGGTGCAGGCGGGGGCGCTCCTGCTGGTGATGTTCGGCGTCGCCTGGAAAGAATCGCTCATCGCCCTGGTGGGTCTGTTCGTGGTGGGCAACGTGGTGCGCATGCTCAACCGCAAGAACCGCGAGGTGGCGGAGCGGGTGCCCCAAGAGCTCGAGCTGGTCACCAAGGGCATCGAGCGCATCGCCCGGAACACCACGCTGGTGCGGGCGCTCCGCACCCAGAAGAAGGAGCACGGGCGCTTCGCCGACAGCATCGACGCCTACGCCCGCTACTCCATTTCCTCGGGAAATCTCGGGAACGCCGCCACCGCGCTGACGCCCTTCGCGGGCTCGGTGCTCATCGTGCTCATCGTGGTGGTGAGCCAGCGGGCCTTCGGCACCGCGAGCCTGACGCTCCTCTCGTTCTTGTATCTGTTCATGCGCTTCGTGCAGGCCGCGAGCGCGGTGGTCACCCAGTGGTCGGTGTGCGCCCAGCGCTACCCGCAGTTCCGCGACAGCGTGGCCTACGTGGGCGGCTTCACCGAGGCGGAGCTCGACCGGGCCATGAACGAGCCGCTGGTGGGCAAGGTGGCGCGCACCGTGGCCGAGACCAAGGAGCGCCTCCCGGAGCCGCCCAGTCTGAGCCTCGAAGCGGTATCGTTCTCCTACAAGGGCAACGAGCGCGTGGTGGTCGACAAGCTCGGCCTAGCGGTTCCCAAGGGCACGCAGTTCGCCATCGTGGGTCCGAGCGGTAGCGGCAAGAGCACGCTCCTCGCGCTGCTCCTCGGGCTCCTCAAGCCCACCGCCGGCGAGGTGCGCATCGACGGCCGCTCTCCCGGCGAATACTTCCACGACCCCAAGGTGCGAGTCGGCTACGTGGGGGCGGAAGCGTTCCTCATCGAGGGCACGGTGCGCGAGAACCTCATGTACGGCGCCGCCCACGAGGTCTCCGACGACGCCATTTACGAGGCGCTGGACGCGGCGCGCCTGCGGGCCACCATCGAGGCCCTCCCCGAGAAGCTCGACTACGCCATCGGCGAGGACGGCGCCGGCCTCTCCGCCGGGCAAAAGCAGCGCCTCTGCCTGGCGAGGGCGCTCATCGCCAAGCCCCACGTGCTCATCCTCGACGAGGCCTCGGCCAACCTCGACGAAACCACCGAGCTGGAGATCGCCGAGAGCCTCTCGGCGCTCCGCGGCACTTGCACCACCATCGTGGTGTCGCACCGACCGGGCATCCTCAAGTATGCGGACCGCGTGGTGCGAGTGGGCAAGGACTTCGAAGCCGAGCCGCACGCCGCCGTCGCGGCGCCCGAGCCGGTAGCCTGAAGGAGAGAAAGTGCGCGTCCTGTTCGTTTGCAACATGAACAACCACTTCTTCTCGGTGGTGCGCCACCTGAGGGACGTGGGTATCGAAGCGCACCTGCTCCGGCTCAAGGGCGAATCGCTCCACTTTCATCCCAGCTACGACACGTTCGACCTCTCGTACCAAGCCTATACCAAGGTCGCGCCGTGGGGCGAACCGCCGCTCTTTGCGTCCGTGGCGCCCTCGGAGATTCGCCGGTTTCTTTCCCGGTTCCCCTTCATCATCGGGTGCGGCCCCACGCCGGCTTTCATGGAAGCCGCCGGCATGCGTCTCGACATGTTCATTCCGCACGGGAGCGATCTCGCCGAGATGCCGTTCTTCCGGCCCAGCGCGCCGGCCCGCGGCGCCGTCTCTTCGGTGGTGCGCTTTCCGCTGGCGCAGCGGCGCGGCATCCAGCGGGCTCGCTATTACGGCGGCGCCTACACGCCGCAATTCGAGGAAGCGCTCGCGCAGCTGGGGGCCGAGGGCAAACGCGAGGCCTTCCCCATTCCGCCCATCTACGCCAACGACTTCAACCCCGAGCGCATCGAGTCCTTCTTCGGACGCAGCAACTGGTACGACGACTTTCGGCGCATTCGCGAGGCGAACGACGTGGTGGTCTTCCACCACCTGCGTCACATCTGGAAATCCAGGGCGACGCCCATCTCCAAGAAGGGGAACGACAAGTTCCTGCGCGGCTTCGCGCGCACCGTGAAGGCGCATCCCGACGTGCGCTTCGGCTTGGTCATGCTGGAGTACGGCCCCGACGTCGAGCCTTCGATGCAGCTCGTTCGCGAGCTGGGGATCGAGAAGAACGTCCACCTCATGCCCCTCATGGGGAGGCGCGAGCTGTTAGTGGGCATCTCCCAGGCCGACATCGTGTGCGGCGAGTTCGCCATCAGCTGGAACTTCGGCGGCACGATCATCGAGGGAATCGCCATGGCCAAGCCCTTGCTGCACTATCGCATCGACAGCATGTACCCCGAGGAGGAGCGCTTTCCCGTCATGAACGTGAGCACCGACGACGATATCTTCCGCGCGCTGTCCGACTACGTGGTGCGGCCCAAGCACTATCAGGCCATGGGGCGCGAGGCCCATGCCTGGTTCCGCAGCTTCATCGTCGAACGATCCATGCGCGAGCTCGCGCGTGTGATCGCCTCCTGACATGCGCGTCGCGTTCGTCGGCAACATGAACCAACACGCGTTCGTGGCGGTACGCCACCTGCGCGCCCGCGGGGTCTCGGCCGAGCTCGTCATGCACGGGGCCGACGCCCCGGAGTTTCACCCGAGCTACGACACCTTCGACCTCGGATACATGGACTACGTCCGCACGGTGCCCTGGGGAGAGGCCACCCACTTCTCTGCGCACACCGCGGAGGCCGTGCGCGCCGTCCTCGAGGGCTACGACGCCATCGTGGCCGAGGGGCCGATCCCCGCCTTCTTGCATCGAGCGGGTTTGCGGGCGCGGCTGATCCTTCCCTACGGCGCCGATGTCTCCGAGCTTCCGCACCTGCGCTTTCGTCGGCCCTCCCGGGGCGCGCTCGCGTCGCTGCCGCTCTTCCCGCTGGCGCAGCGCGCGGGTCTCCGCGAGGCGCACTTCATCGGCGGCACGCTCTCTGCCGAGGTGCGGGAGGGGCTCGACACCTGGGGGGTGCGGGCCGCGCGCCGGCCATTTCCCCGGATACCGATGTGGGACGCGGAGATGGGGCCCGATGCCATCGAGCTCGTCTTCCGACGAAGCGCGTGGGTCCACGAGGTCGATGTGCTCCGTCGCCGGTCCGACGTCATCCTGTTTCACCACGGCGCCCCGCCGATGGGGGCCCGCGGGGAGCCCGATGGCTTGGCCCCGGCGTTGGTCGAGGCGCTGGCCGCGGTCCGACGCGATCACCCCGACGTGGGCGTCGCCCTCGTCATCCTCGAAGCCGCCACCGGCGCGGACGTCGCCCTCGAGCGAGCCGAGGAGCTGGGCCTCCGGGAGCACGTGCTGGTGCTGCCCCCGCTCGCGCGGAAAGAGCTGCTGGTGGCGCTCGCCGGCTGCGACATCATGGTGGGCTCGGGCGAGGGCACGCTGGCCGAAGGCGGCGTCGCCATCGACGGGCTCGCGGCGAACAAGCGGGTGCTGGTCTTCGGCGCTCCCGAGGATGCCGAGCTTCCGATCGTCGGAGTGGGTTCGGCGGAAGCGGTGGCGCGCGCGGTCGGCGACTACATCGCGAGCCCCGCGAGCGCCAAGGCGGCGAGCGCCGCGGGGAGGGCGTTCTACGAGCGCGAGGTTCGCGATGCGGGCCTGCGCGGCCTGGAAGAGGCGCTCGGCATCTCGAGGTAGCCCTGCGAGCTCAGGGGCGTCGGCCCCAGCGCTTGCGTCCGTGAACCAGCTCCCAATAGCCGGCGATGGCCAGTGCGCGGGCTCGGTCGCCGGCGTCGTCGGTGACGATGCGCCCCATGAGGCGCGCTGCGAGCGACGTCGGATGCGTCTCCGAGAGCCAGCGGTACGCTTGGATGGTGCGCCTTCGGGGGCCGGGGCCGAGCCGCTGGTTCACCGCGCGCCATCCGGCGCTCTCCGCGTCGAAGGTCTCGGCGACGATGCGGGCGATGGTGGGCATGCGCGCGTCGAACGCGCGGGCGACGAAGACCGCGGCGTCGAAGTCCGGTTGGTCGGCGATGACCCGCGTATCGCGATACGACCATGCCGCGGCCTGGGTGATCTTGTCCTTGACCAGGTTGGCCGCGAGGATCAGCGCGTGGTCCACCGTGTCCGGCACCCGCACGCGGATGCCGCCGTACACCGAGAGCTCCCGGGAACGCGCGAGCACGTCGGCCACCGAGAGGCGCGTCACGAAGCGCGCGCTGAGCGTCGTCTCGAGGTCCACCATCTGTCCGCGCACGTCGGCCACCAGGTTGCCGTAGGACGGCGCTTCGTAGGTCAGCGTGGCCGATGCCCGGGCGAGCGCCTGCCGGGCCCGCTGGTAGTCTTCCGGCCGAATCCGCACGTCGAGGTCCGCGAGCGGCCGGTCCGCCGGGTCCGAGTACAGGAGATGCGCCAGGGCCGCCCCCTTGACCACCATCCAGGGGACGTTCTCGGCGGCCAAGGCGGGCGCCAGAATCTCCAACGCTTTCGCGATCCGAAGATGAACGAGCCAGGTGTCACGGGTGCCGGATGTATTCAAGTTGACTACAAGCTCCTCCTGAGCGGCGAATGCGCCTTGCGTGGCCCGCAACCTACATGGCACATACCCCGTCCGTCATTGCAAAGGCGGCGCCGTTCTCGCCGCTGCACGCACCGGAATCCAAGATGGCCAAGAAGTCCGAGACCCGACCCGAAACACGCAAGAAGCGTGGCACCGATACCCCGAAGGCGGAGCAAGATCTCGGCGCCATGTCGCTCGGGTGGTTGGTTCGCGCCCTCCGCAAGAGCTGGCACGTTCTGGTCGCCGCATTCTTCCTCGGTGGCGGCATCAGCCTTCTGTATTCGAAGACCTTGCCCAAGGTGTACGAGGCCAGCGCGCTGGTGGAGTTCGTGCCCGACGTGGTTCGGCCGCTCGGGAACAAGGACGACTCGTCCCGCTTCTGGGGCATGTTCATGGACAACCGCGAGTACTACGAAACGCAGTACAGCCTCATCACGTCCGACCTCGTCCTCTCCAAGATCGTCAAGGACCTGAACCTCCAGTCCGACCCCGCTTTCCTCGGCTACAAGCCCGACAAGCCGGTACCCATCGACGACGCCACCGCCATGTTGCGCGAGCGCGTCCGCGTCGACCCGCTGAAGACGAGCCGCCTGGTGTACGTCCGGTGCGAAGACACCAATCCCGATCTCGCGGTGAAGCTCTGCGACGCGGTGGCCAAGGGCTACGTCTCGCAGAACAAAGACAAGCAGATGAAGGGCACGACCGACGCCGCCGAGTGGCTGTCGACGCAGCTCGAGCATTTCCGGGGTGAGCTGGAGACCAACGAGAACCAGCTGCACGAGTTCAAGAAGTCGAACGATCTGCCGAGCAGCACGCCGGACGAAGTCTCCAAGATGATTCGCCTGGAGATGCAGCACTACGACGAGGCGCTCACGCGCACGCGTACCCGCAAGCAAGAGCTCCAGGCGCGCGTCGCCGAGCTCAACAAGGTCACCCAGAACCCGGAGCAGCTCCCGGCCTCGGAGCTCCTCGGCAACGCGTTCCTCACCAGCCTGCGCGGGCAGTACCAGAACGCCCAGCGGGAGCGCCGCGAGCTCTTGGCCGAAGGAAAGGGCGAGAACCACCCGCTGGTGAAGAAGGCCGACGAGAAGCTCTCGCAGGCCAAGATGGATCTCCTCGAAGAGGTGAAGAACATCCAGGGCTCCGTCTCCCGGGATCTGGCGGTGCTCGAGCGTCAGGAGGCCGGCGAGTCGATGCTCTACGAGGCCGCGCGCAAGCACGCGGTCGACCTCAATCTCAAGGAGCTCGAGTACCATCGCCTCGACCGCGCCCGGGTCCAGAACGAGAAGCTCTACGGCGTCCTCCTCGATCAGATGAAAGAGGCGGACCTGGCCCGCATGATGAACGTGGAGACGGTTCGCGTGGTGGACCATCCGGTCAAGCCCAAGGAGCCGGTCCGACCGAAGATCCCCTCCAACGTCGCCATCGGCTTGGCGGTGGGCCTGCTCGTGGGCTTGGGCCTGGCCATCCTGCGCGAACAGCTCGACAACTCGGTGCGAACGCCGGAGGACGTCGAGGGCCTGGGCGTCACCTTCCTCGGCCTGTTGCCCCAGCTCAACTCCGTGGGCATCGGTCGCAAGGGCAAGAAGCCCCGCCGCGTGGTCCCCACCGGGCCCAATTCGCCCCCCGAGCTCCTGGTCCACGATCAGCCGTTCAGCGCCCTTGCCGAGGCCGCGCGCACGGTGCGCACCAACCTCCTGTTCATGAACCCGGACCACCCGCATCGGGTCATCTTGGTCACCAGCGCCGCGCCCTCCGAAGGGAAGACCACCGTGGCGTGCAGCATCGCCATCTCCATGGCCCAGGGCGGTCAGCGCGTCTGCATCGTCGATTGTGACCTTCGGCGCCCGCGTCTGCACCGGCTCTTCGAGCGCACCGGCGACGGCGGCGTAACCACCATCTTGGTGGGCGACGCCACCATCGAGGACGTGGCCATCCAGACGCACATCGAGAACCTCTACTGCATTCCCTCCGGCCCCATTCCCCCCAACCCGGCGGACCTGCTGCACTCCGAGAAGTTCAAGAAGTTCATCAAGGACCTCGGCGAGAAGTTCGACCGCGTGATCATCGACAGCCCACCGGTGGCGGCGGTGGCCGACTCGGCCATCATCTCGACGCTCACCGACGGCTGCGTCTTCGTCATTCGCGCGTTCTCCACCACCCGCCAGCTGGCGACCCAGGGGCTCCGCTCGCTCTTCGACGTCGACGCGCCCATGCTCGGTGCGGTGCTCAACGCCGTCGACCTCGACAAGCAGCACAGTTACTACCAGTACTATTACTACAAGCGCGAAGGGTACGGCCCGCGCGACGGCGGCGCTGGCCGCATCGGTCGCATCGATCCTGGCGCCGAGGACGCGCCCTCTTCGCCCCCCAACTGACCGCCGTCCCGCCGGCCCGGATCTTCATGGGCCAGCAGCCGAGTGGCACGCCCGAGGTCTCCCGATGGGCTAGAGCACCGAACAGGTGAAGACCGAGGATTTTCGGAGAGTTGCGAGCAGCGCAAGGCGCGACGACGACTCCTACTGCTGCTAGGCGACGAGGAGCAACGCCGCGGTGCGAAGCAAATCTTCGAAAAGCCGACCGATTCAACCTGATCGGTGCGCTAGGGGGCGGCCGGCGGCAGGTCGAGCTTCAGGGTGCGCGAGTGAGCCGCCTTGAGCTCCTCGTCGCGGAGCGCGGCCCACTGCGGGTTTTCGGGCTCCTTCTCGGCCAGCTTCCCGTACACGTCGGAGGCCTCACTGTGGAGGTCGAGGAGCTTGGCCAGCCGCGCCTGCTCGGCCAGGATGTCCGAGCGGTCGGAGGCGAGCCCGGCTGCCTTGCGGTAGTGCGCCAGAGCTCGCCGCGGGTTCTTCCGCTTCTCTTCCAGCGTCGCTGCGAAGGCGAGGTTCGCGACGCACTCTTCGGTCTTGGCGCAGGGCAGCTCGGCCAGATGATCGAGCGCCTGGGCCGCGCGCGCCCGATCGCCCGCGCGCATCGAGAGCTCCGCCAACGCCCGG
>JABFRG010000625.1 GCA_013141295.1 Polyangiaceae bacterium | reverse complement strand
TGGCGCCGGCGTGGAGGCTCATGCCCATGCCCACGCCGCCGCCATGGTGAAAGCTCACCCAGCTGGCGCCGGCCGCGGTGTTCACCAGGGCGTTGAGGATGGCGAAGTCGGCGATGGCGTCGGAGCCATCTTTCATGGCCTCGGTCTCGCGGTTGGGCGAGGCCACCGAGCCGCAGTCGAGGTGATCGCGACCGATGACGATGGGCGCCTTGACCTTGCCGGTGCGCACCAGCTCGTTGAAGGCAAGACCCACCTTGGCGCGCTCGCCGTAGCCGAGCCAGCAGATGCGCGCCGGCAGGCCCTGGAACTTCACGCGCTCCTTGGCCAGCTCGATCCAGCGGCGCAGATCGGCGTTGTCGGGCACCGCATCGAGCACCGCCTGATCGGTGACGGCGATGTCCTCGGGATCGCCGGAGAGGGCAACCCAGCGGAAGGGCCCCTTCCCTTCGCAGAAGAGCGGACGGATGTACGCCGGCACGAAGCCGATGATGTCGAAGGCGCGCTCGCAGCCGCCGGCCACCGCGCCGGCGCGGATGTTGTTGCCGTAGTCGAAGACCTCGGCGCCGGCCTTCTTGAAGGTGAGCATCGCGTCGAGCTCTTCGGCCATGCTGCCCTGCGCCCGGGCGACGTAGCCCTCTTCGTCCTCGGCGCGAAGGTCGGCGGCTTCCTGCAGCGTGAGGCCGTTGGGGATGTAGCCATTCAAGGGATCGTGGGCGCTGGTCTGCTCGGTGACGAGATCGGGGACGATCTTCCGCTGCACGAGCGCCGGGAAGATCTCCGCGGCGTTGGCGCAGAGGGCGACGCTCACCGGCTTGCCCTCCTTGGTGGCGCGCTCGATGCGGTCGAGGGCCTTGTCGAGATCGTCGATGCGCTCGTCCACGTAGCGCGTCTCCAGGCGCTTCTCGATGCGCGAGGGGTCGACGTCGACCGCGAGGCACGAGAGGCCGGCCATGGTGGCGGCCAGCGGTTGCGCGCCGCCCATGCCGCCGAGGCCCGCGGTGAGCACCCAGTTGGCGCCCTTGCCGGTGCGCTTCTCGAAGGCCTTCTTGGCGGCCACGAAGGTCTCGTAGGTGCCCTGGAGAATGCCCTGGGTGCCGATGTAGATCCACGAGCCGGCGGTCATCTGGCCGTACATCGTGAGGCCCTTCTGCTCGAGCTTGCGGAACTCGGTCCAGTTGGCCCAGTTGCCCACCAGGTTGGAATTGGCGATGAGCACCCGCGGCGCGTCCTTGGTGGTGCGGAACTTCCCCACGGCCTTGCCCGACTGCACGAGGAGCGTCTCGTCGTCCTCGAGGTTCCGGAGCTCCCGGGCGATGATGTCGAACGCTTCCCAGTTCCGCGCGGCCTTGCCGGTGCCGCCGTACACCACGAGATCCTGCGGGCGCTCGGCCACGTCGGGATCGAGGTTGTTGAAGAGCATGCGGAGAGCGGCTTCTTGGACCCAGCCCTTGCAGGTGAGCTCGGTACCGCGGGCGGCGCGGATCGCCTCGCGCGGAGCGGTGTCGGTGGTTCGGGACATGCCTCGGAGCTAGCAGCCCTCGGCGCGCCTGTCATCCACCGGCGTGCGCCGCGCTGCAGCGTGTCCAGCCACTCCGCGCCGAGACCAAGGCGAGAGACCTAGGGCGCGGTCTCGAGCTGCTCGAGGGCCAGCTTGAGGCGCACCGCGTCGTCCTCCGAGTAGATGCCCGGCTCGGCCGACCAGCGCTTGGCTTTGCGCAACCAAACAGTTGCATTTTCGCGGTCCCCGAGGGCGCCGTGTACCAGGCCCCGGTAGAGGGCGTAGCGGGCCTGCTTCTCGTTACCCCAGGTGGGGACCTCGGGCTCCATCCGCACCAGCTTCTCCCGAGCCTCGCCGTAGCGGGCGGCGCGGAAGTCGTCCTTCACCTGGGCCAGCGGCGAGGCGCATCCGGCGAGCACGAGCACGAGGGCCAGGATCGTGGTTCGAAGGTGCTTCACGAGCGCGGCTCCACGTGACGAAGCGCCTTGGGCACGCGCTTGCCCATGCGGCCCAGGAGCTGCTCCATGGTGGTGGCCTCGCTCTCGTCCACGGCCTCTTGCGGGGCCTCTTCGGCCTCGGCTTCGGGCACGAGATCGGGGCCCTTGGCGGCGCGGGACCAGCGCTCGGCGAGGGTCTCTGCGAGCGTCTTCAGCAGCGGGCGCAGCGACTCGCGATCGAGCGCCGAGACGAAGATCGACCCGGGGTACTTGCGCTCGAGGGCCCGGCGCGTGGTGAGCGTGATGAGCTCGCACTTGTTCCACACCAGGAGCCGAGGAATCTCCCCGAGCTCGAGATCGTCGAGCACGTCCTCGGTGGTGCGGAGCTGCTCTTCGAAGCCGGGATCGCTGGCGTCCACCACGTGCACCAGGATGTCGGCGTCGGCCGTTTCCTCGAAGGTGGCGCGGAAGGCCGCGAAGAGATCCTTCGGCAGGTTGCGGATGAAGCCCACGGTGTCGGTGATGACCACCTGGCGCTCGCCGTAGCCAGCCCAACCCACCTTGAGGATGCGGGAGCGCGTATCGAGGGTGGCGAAGAGCTTGTCCTCCACCAGGACCTCGCTGCCGGTGAGCGAAACCAGGAGCGTGCTCTTGCCGGCGTTGGTGTAGCCGACGATGGCCACCGTGGGCACGCCGCTCTTGGTGCGCTTGCGGCGCCGCTCCTCACGCTGCTTGCCCAGGCGCTTGAGCTCGTTCGAGAGGTGGGTGACCCGCTCCTTGGCGCGCCGGCGACCGATCTCGAGCTTGGTCTCGCCGGGGCCGCGACCACCGATGCCGCCGGTGAGACGCGAGAGCGAGTCGTCCTTCAGGCCGAGGCGCGGAAGGCTGTATTTGAGCTGCGCCAGCTCCACCTGAAGCTTGCCGTCCTTGCTCTCCGCGCGCTGGGCGAAGATGTCGAGGATCAGCTGCGAGCGATCGATGACCTTCAGATCGCTGACCTTGGCGATGGCCGCGGCCTGGGCCGGGCTCAGGTTGTGATCGAAGATGAGCACCGAGGCATCGAGGTCCACCGCCCGGAGGATGATGTCCTCCAGCTTGCCCTTGCCCACCACGAACTTGGGGTCGAGGCGCTCGCGGATCTGCACGAACGAGTCGGCCACTTCGACGCCCGCGGTGCGCGACAGCTCGGTGAGCTCGCGGATGCTGAGGCCGGCGTCCTCGCTGGACGCGGCGTTCTGCGTCGTGACGTGCACCAGGATGGCGCGGCCGTCCTTGGCGTGTACCTCGCGCAGCTCCACCTGCCGCGTGAACTCGGCCTCCAGGTTGGCCATGAGATCGCCGACGTCGACCTCGACCTGCCCCAGCGGCACCGGCCCCACGGCTCGATACGGCAGCCCATCGCCCTCGCGGGTGGGCACGTTGTACGCGTACGACATGCCGCGCGCTTCACCGGACGGCGCCAGGTGAATGGCCGCCACCAGATCGAGCCGCAGCCGCACGAGATCCACCAGATCGTCGCGGGAGAGCGCCTCGCCGCGCACGTGGGTGTGCACCAGACGCACGCCGCGAAAGCGCCCCGCCGCAGCGCGCAAACGACCGATGTCCGGCAGCATGAGCCGCTGCGCGTCGCCCACCACCACGTAGTCGATCTGCCCCGAGCGATGGATGAGCACGCCCACCTGGCGACCGGTCTCCACCGAGGCCTCCACCAGGGAGCGGGTGAGCTCCGGCGTCGCGATGTTGTCGGAAGGTACGCGCCGTCGGTAGAGCCGCTCGAGGAGCTTGACCGCGTGGGGCGCGAGCCCGGATGTGTTGCCGTAGAGTTGGATGACTATCTCTCCCGTCGCTCCGCGGGCGCGAGCCTCGGAGTAGCGACTCCCCTCACTTGCACTGCGAGGTGGCCGCCGGCACCTCCCAGGAGAACAGCCCCGAGATGCGGGGATAATACATGGTGAACGAGTAGCACATCTCGTCCTCGGTGTTGCTGCCGTACTTGACCGGCTGCCCGGTGTTGTTGTTCCAGGCGCAGGTGGTGCGAATCTGGTCGCCGCCGTTCACGGTGGCGTCGATGGGCTTCCACGGCTGGGCGTTGAAATCCCAGGAGGGCACCGACCCCATGTCGATGGTCTTACCGCCCTGGATGAGGGTGGTCTCGATCTTGGCGCCCAGGTTGTGCATGTGGGGCATCGCCGCGAAGAAGTGCAGCCCGGTGAAGTTGTTGGGCACGGTGATGCCGCAGTCGATGGTGTAGTTGGGCGAGTTCGGCGGGATGGTGAAGCGCAGGTTGCCGAACGCCATGACGTCGGCGTCGTTGGCGCGCAGGGTCGGCGTGGTGCAGAGGTCGATGCCGCTGTCGTCGGTCTCGCCTTCGAGCGCCTGGACGTTGTTGTAGTGGAGCTGCACCACGTAGTGCTTGGTGCCCTCGAGGGGGAAGCCGGCTTCCGGCGGCGTTGCCAGCGCTGCGCCGCCCGGGGCCCAGCCGTAGAGCATGCGCCAGGTGGTGGCCATGCCCGAGGGGCACGCGAACGGCGTGCTCGACTGCGCGGTGGGCGCCTCGAGCAAGAGCACGTGGTGCACGATCTTGTTGTTCACGATGTGCGGGATCATCGCGGTGATGTGCCGCTTCTGCGCTTCCGTGATGTCGACGCCGTAACACACGTACTCGTTGGACTTGTCCTTGGGCATCGTCCACTTGGAGGCGGGGCGGATGCTGCGGTCGGGCGTGCAGTCGGCGGTGGGCGTGGGCAGCGGCGGCTTGTACGCGCAGGTCTCGTCGGACCGGGGCATGGTCTGGGCCCAGGTCTGCAAGGTAGCGAGGTCCGCGGTGCCGAGCCGCGGGTTGGGCGGCTGCGGCATCGGCTTCTTGTCGTCCTTCACCCGGGCGATGACCCGATCGATGATGCGTCCGCCGGTCGCGGTCGCGGTGAGGTCCTCGTAGGTCACGAGAGGCATCGGCGCGCCGAACTGAACGGTGGGCCCGTGGCACTGGTGGCAGCGCTGGGAGAGAACGTCTTGCACCGCGCAGGGCAGCCCACTCTTGGCGGGCGGCGTCACCGAGCCGTCGCTGGTGGTCCCGGCGTCGGTGCTCGGCGTGGGGGTGACGGACGTGCTGCTGCAGCCGACAAGGACCATCGCCGCAGTAAGAAGACCGAATCGCATGGGTGACACTGTACCGCCCAAACCCCGGGCGCACCACGAAACCCGAGCCGCGCGGGTGGGCAGAAGTGCGCGCGCCCACAAAACGACGCAGCGCGAGCGGCAAACGCCACTCGCGCTGGAATGCTCGAGGCTCGCGCCTCCGGAGCGACGGTGAAGCTACCGACGAATCAGCGATTCACGCGCTCGAGGTACTGGCCGCTCGAGGTCTCGATCTTGATCCACTCGCCCTCTTTGACGAACAGCGGAACGTTGATGGTCGCGCCGGTGGCGAGCGTCGCGGGCTTGGTGGCGCCGCTGGCGGTGTCGCCCTTGACGCCGGGCTCGCTGGAGACGATCTGCATCACCACGTTGGGCGGCAGCTCGACGCCGATGGCGTTGCCGTTGAACAGCGTCACGACGCACTCGAGGCCTTCGTTGAGGAAGCGAACCTCGTCGCCGAGCTTGTACTTCTCGACGTGGATCTGATCACCGGTGTTCGTTTCCATGAACACGTAGGTGTCGCCCTCGTCCCAGGAGTAGCTCATCTTGCGCTCTTCGACGTCTGCGAGCTCCACGGAATCGCCCGACTTCCAGGTGCGCTCGATGACCGCGCCGGAGGTGAGGTTGCGGATGCGCGCGCGGGTGAACGCTTGGCCTTTACCCGGCTTGACGAAGGTGTGCTCGACGACGTGGAACGGGACGCCATCGATCTGAATCTTCAGGCCTTTCCGGATATCGGTGGTGCTTGCCATGGGAGCGCGGGTTAGCACGCCGATCGAAGCCGAGCAAGGGCCGAGCGCCGCGATTCTCGCCGGCTCTGCCAAAGTGGCCGAGGAGTGGTAAGAGGGCGCCCATGCGCGACACCGAAGAAGAGCTCGGCGACATCAAGCGCGAGATCATCGAATCGCGTGGGCTGGTCATCAAGACCAACAACCTCACGAACGCGCTCTCCGCCGACATCAAGTCCATCGCCAAGCGCCAGCAGGGCTACGAGCGCCGCATCTCGTGGAACAGCGGTGCCGCGTACCTGGTGTTCGTGGTGGTGAGCTTCGCCGGCCTCAAGCTCGCCTACGACGCGCGCCTCGACCAGGTGGGCGCCCGCTCGGAGCAGCTGACGCAAGAGAACGAGCGCCTGCGAAAAGAGCTGAAAGACGCGCAAAAACGCGACGAGGACCGGGCCCGCGCGGAGACCAAGGCCGCCACGTTCTACGAGCTCATTCGCCAGGGCAAGCGCGTGGACGTGGTGGACGGCTACGAGGGCATCAAGAAGGAGCCCCTCTCCAAGGCCGAGCAAGCGGTGTTCGCCGACTCGGTGGAGCGGTCGAAGAACGAGCTCATGGCGCAGCTCTACATCCACGGCCTCGAGAAGATGAAGATCCAGCGGTGGCAGGAAGCCGCCGGCAACTTCGAGGAGGCGCTCCGGCACAAGGAGGAGTCGCCGATGGCCCCGCAGATTCGCCTGAGCCTGGCGGAGACCTACCGCAAGCTCAACCGTCAGAAGGACGCCATTCCTCTGCTGCAGGCGCTGGCCGACAACCCGGTGAACAAAGAAGTGCAGGACGACGCCCTGTACATGCTGGCGTGGTGCCAAATGGACGTGCAAGCGTGGAACGACGCCAAGGACACCTGGCGCGTGCTACTGAGGCGCTTTCCGGACTCGCACTTCACGCCGGAGGGCAAGATGCAGCTCGCAGCCCTCAACATCCTGCACTGATCTCCATGGCCCGTTCCTCGACGATTCCGCCCGCTCCCTCCCCCGCCGCCAGCGCCGCAATGGCCCGCGAGGCGCGCGCCCTGGTGGAGCGCAGCCTGGCCGCCGCCATGGCGACCCACACCGCCGCCGGCACGCCGTTCGCGACGCTCGTGGAGTACGCGACCGAGTCGAGCGGTGCGCCGCTCCTGTGCCTCTCGGACCTGGCGGAGCACACCAAGAACCTGGCCTACGGCACGCGCATCTCGCTCCTGGTGGTGGACGCCGAAGGCAACGGCCCGTCGCTGGCCCGGTCGCGCGTGACGCTGGTGGGCACGCTCTCCCGCGCGGAGGACGACCCCGCGCTCAAGGAGACGTTCGTGACGCGGCTGCCGCACGCGCGAAGCTACGTCGACCTCGGGGGCTTCCACATGTACCGGCTGGCGGTGGAAGAAGTCCGGCTGGTGCAGGGCTTCGGCCGCATGGGCTGGGTCAGCGGCGGCGATTACGCCACCAGCGACTGATACGCCGCGTTCACCTCGGAGAAGCGCGCCGCGAGGTCCCGGCGCTCCTCGTCGGTGGCGCCCGGGTGCGTGTCCGGATGAAGCTCCCGGGCGAGCTTGCGAAAGGCCCGCTTGATGGTGGCTTCGTCTTCCATGCCCGAGAGGCCGAGGACCCGCCGCGCATGGGCTCGGGCCGCGTCTTCACGGGCGATGGCCACGTAGGGCTCGGGGCGCGCACTGGAAGACCACGGCTCTCGGTCTCGCGCCCGACGCCGACCGTGGAGGAACTCCACCGCACCCAGGGGCTGCTCGAAGAGCGCGCCTCGGGGCGGACGCACCGCGACCCGGAACAGGATCTGTGCATCTTGCAGGTTTTCCAGGGCCGCCAGGCGGTTCTGCAGCTGCCGCCGGAGGGCCAGCTCCACCACCGCAGGCGAGACGTGGAACTCCTCCACCAGCACCGCGCCGTGGAGCTTTTGCGAGGCCAGCGCGCGCAGGAGCGAGCGGCGGAGCGTCTCCTCGTCGACGGCGTCCTCCCGGCGGAGCATCTCGGCCAGCGAGGCGGAGGCGCGGTCGAGGTCGACGGCGGTCACCATGCCGCGCGAGAGGTGCACCCGATGGGCGCGCCCGGAGGTCTCCACGAGCTCGAGCGTACCGGTCGCCTGCTCGCGGTGCAGGGTGCCGAGGAGATCGCCCACCGTGGTGCTCTTGAGTCGGCCCGGGAGTCGCATCCCAGGATGGGTATCAAGGGGACATCGAGACGGCCCAGTTACTTGCCGATTTTGACCCGGGCGCGGGCATCGGCCACCACCGAGGTGCACAGGCGCTTCTCCCGGTCGGTGCAGGCCACCGCGCGGACGCGCAGGGTGAGCTCGCCTTCCCCCTCGGCTTTGCCCACCACCGCCACGCCCCAGCGCACCAGGTGCTCTTCGCGTACTTCCGCGTCGTCCCCGGAGAATCGGCCGCGGAGCGGCATGACGAAGAGGGGCGACGCGATGATCTGCGCGTCGAACCACTGAAAGGTCGCGGTATCCGGGAGGCGCGCCTCGAGCACGCAGCGCATGCGGCCAGCGGTGAGCAGCGGCTCGCAATCGGCCCGCGCCGCGAGCACCGGTGCTTCCGGGGCCGCAGGCGCTCCGGCCAGCGCCGGGGGAGCCAGAGCCAGGAGAGCGAGCGAGAGGAGGCGCATCGTGCCCGGAGGATACCTCGAAACCGGGCGGCGTGTCTTGCCGCCGCTCAGCCGACGAAGATGGGCTCGGGGG
>JABFRG010000236.1 GCA_013141295.1 Polyangiaceae bacterium | reverse complement strand
GCCGACCCGATGCTCGACAATGGCCTTCCGCCCGACACCAAGCCGGGCTCTCCGGCGCGCGGTGCCGGCTCATCCACCCGGGCGCCCTCTCTGGACTTCTACGGCGTGGCCCGGAGCGCCACGCCGGACATCGGGGCCGTGCAGTCCCCCTGAGCAGTTCCCCCGCCCCTCGGAGCCCCGTCAGTCCACCCGCTGGCGGGGCTTCTTCACTTCCACCGTCCGGGGAACGACGCCGCTCTCTCGGCGCTCAACCGACGTGGCGTGATCGGCGCGCATCCGCCGCAGCTGCGCGACCGAGGCCGTCCGCAGCTCGGCGAAGAGGAGCTCCCGGTCGGTGTGCCCCAGCACCAGGTCCGCGATGGTGAGGTCGAGGGTCCGCGCTACGATGGCCAGCGTCGTGAGCGACGGCACCACCAGGCCTCGCTCCAGCTCGGAGATGTAACCGCGCCCGAGGCCGGTCTCCTCCACGAACGCGTCGAAAGAAAACTCGCGTTCTTTGCGCATGCGCCGGATGCGTTCGCCAACTTCGCGGGCGAGGGGATCCGGGTTGCGGCGATGCTTGGAAGCCATGGGGGGTTGGAACCTAACCCCCTTTGACATGCCGGTGGTTCGAGCACCCGAACTCAGCCATGTCCGGAGGCTTTCGGGCCCCCCCTCGCATGCGTCCGCAGCTACCCCCGGTGTATCTCCCCAAAACGTCCGCGTCCACGCAAAATCACCGGTCCTCGTCTCGCGGTGGTCGCCGCCGCGCCCTTCTGCTCCGCGTCAAAGGTGCGCCCTGCGGGGTCGCTCGGAACTTCTCCTCTTTTTTGCGCCGAAGGCGCGCGCCCATCTTGAACCGTGGCCCCCCGATGGTACGAAGGTGGCATGGAAAATCGCGGCGTTCGCATCGAAGGGCGGATCCTCTACCTCACGGAGGATTCGAGCCTCCTGGAACGCCAGCTGAACGGCGAAGACCTGCCCTTCGACCCCGATCGCCCGCTCATCTCCAACATCTCCACCGACGAGATCACCCCGGGCTGGGTTTGCTACTACTACGACGAGACCCTGGCGCGCTTCTGCCTGGTGGGCCTCCGCGGTGGCAAGATCCAGAAGGACTCCGTGAAGAACGGGGGCTTCGGGGTCATCGTCAGCGCCATCTCCAAGGGGTGTGGCTCCAGCCGCGAGACGGCGCCCTACAGCGAGCTCAAGGCCGGCGTACGCGTGGTCATCGCCAAGAGCATCGAGAAGATCTACCGGCAGAACGCCCAGAACATCGGCCTCCTCACCAGCACCGATTTCTCGCTGGTGCCGCGCATCCAGGCCGGCGAGACCATTCCCATCGAGGAGTTCACCAAGGGCCTCGACGAGATCAGCCGCGACATCGTCCTCCACGGTGGCCTCTTCGCCTACAACCGCGCGCGGCTCTCCGGCCAGGCGTCGCCCCCGGCGGTCACCACCGCGGCGCGCCCGATGACGCTCTGCGAGAAGATCCTGGCGGCCCACGTCATCGTCGACGCGCGCGAGAAGAAGCTCGGCGTCCCCGCGGTGAAGCCGGGCGACGCGTTCTTCGCCCGCACCGACGTGCGCTTCAGCCACGAGTACGTGACGCCCATGGCCGAGTCGCTGTTCATCGCCGAGATGGGCAAGGACCAGATGGTCACCGAGCCGAGCTCTGTGTTCGCCTTCCGCGACCACCTCACGTTCCTCGACCTGGTCATGCCCAAGGCCCACAAGGACATGGGCCTCCAGGAGCAGGCGGCGTCGCTCGCCACCGTGCAGGAGGCCTTCACCAAGAAGCAGAACGTGCGCCTGTACGGCGAGGTGCACCGCGACGGCAAGCTGGTCGGCTCCGAGGCCATCTGCCACAACAAGGTCATCGAAGAGATCGCGCTGCCGGGCCAGCTGGTGGCCGGCACCGATAGCCACACCTGCATGGCGGGCGCGCTCGGCTGCTTCGCGTTCGGTGTCGGTTCCACCGACATGGCCAACGCCTGGTACACCAACGACGTGCGCGTCACGGTGCCGGAGACCGCCAAGTTCGTGCTCCACGGCAAGCTGCGTCCCGGCGTCTGCGCCAAGGACGTCATGCTCCACATCCTCTCCCAGCCGTTCTTCAAGAGCGGGGCGGGCATCGGCAAGGTGCTGGAGTTCGCCGGTGAGGGCGTGCGCGCCATGAGCCTCGACGAGCGCGCGACGCTCACCAACATGGCGGTGGAGGCCGGAAGCTTCACCGGCATCATCGAGGCCGACGAGGTGGTCGTCGAGTACCTGGCGCAGCAGCGCGGGCTCGACAAGGACGCGGTCCGTCAGCGCATCGTCCGGGCAGACGAAGGCGCCACCTACCTCGAGGTGTTCGAGCTCGATCTCTCGGCCATCGTCCCGATGGTCGCCACCCCGGGCGATCCCCGGAACGGCATTCCGCTCTCCACCGTGGGCGACAAGCAGAAGATCGACATCGCATACGGCGGCTCCTGCACCGGCGGCAAGAAGGCCGACATGGACATGTACGCCGACGTGCTCCGGCGCGCGGTCGACAAGGGGCGCCGGGTGAAGGACGGCGTGCACCTGTACATCCAGTTCGGATCCCAGGACATCCGTCGCTACGCCGAGGGCAAGGGCTACCTCGAGCTGTTCAAGAGCGCCGGCGCCGAGCTGGTCGACCCTTCCTGCGGCGCGTGCATCAAGGCCGGACCGGGCGTCAGCGACGCGCCGGAGCAGGTCACGGTGAGCGCCATCAACCGCAACTTCCCGGGCCGCAGCGGTCCGGGAAAGGTGTATCTTGCAAGTCCGCTGGTGGTGGCCGCCAGCGCGGTCTGCGGCTACATCGCAGGTCCCGAAGAGATCTGAACGGCCACGCCGGGGTCGCCTCGAGCGGCCCCTGCGCAGACGATTTTCGCGCCGTCGGCTCTTGACATCCGCGGGTGCGCGTACAACGAATGCGCGCCGTGGAAACCGTACAGCCGAACGCCTTCGTGACCGTCGAATACACCCTCAAGGACGACGAGGGAGAGCTCCTCGACGCCAGCGATCCCACCATGGGCGGGGCGCCCATCGAGTACGTGCACGGCTACGGCATGCTGGTGCCGGGGCTCGAGCTGGGGCTCCTCGGTCTGCGCGCCGGCGACACCAAGGAGATCGAGGTCTCCTCCGAGGACGGCTTCGGCGAGCGCGACGAAGAGCTGGTCATGCTGGTGGACCGCGAAGACTTCCCGGCCGAGGTGCACGTGGGCGACGAGTTCGTGGCGGAGTCGTCGGAGGGCGAGGAGGCGGTGATGCACGTCCTCGAGGTGCGCGAAGACGGCGTGGTGGTCGATGCGAACCATCCGCTCGCGGGTGAGCGCCTCCACTACTCGGTCACCGTGAAGAGCATTCGCGCCGCCACCCAGGAAGAGATCGAGAAGGCCGCCGCCGACCTCAACGAGGCCGAAGAAGAGGTGAACCCCGATCCGGTTCCCCAGGAGCTCGTGACCCTGGGCCGCAAAGAGCCGGCCGACAAGAAGGACCTGAACTGACGGGCGCACCGGCTTCGCGCCGGTTGGGGTAGGCTCGCGGCGTGAGCCACGCCGAGAACCCCCTGGTCGACGATCGCACGGTGACGTTCCTCCTCGACGAGGTGCTGGACCTCCGGGCGCACCTCGCGATTCCGTATTTTGCCGCGCACGATCGCGAAGGCGTCGACATGTTGCTCGAGGTGGTGCGCAAGCTGGCGCGCCGCGTGCTCTACCCGACGTGGAAGGCGCAAGACGAACGGCCGCCGCAGTTCCAGGACGGGCGGGTGACGCTCCACCCGAGCTTTCGCGACATCTGGCCGCCGCTGGTGGACACCGGTCTTCTCTCGGCGACCCGGCCCGAGACCCACGGCGGGCAGCAGCTGCCGTTCCTGGTGCACGCGGTGGCCGCCGCGTATCTCGGGGCGGCGAACCTCAACGTGGTCGGCCTGGCCATGCTCACCTCCGGGGCGGCGCACCTCGTCGAGGCCTTCGGCGACGACGCCCAGCGCGCGCAATGGATGACACCTCTGTACGAAGGTCGCTGGACCGGCACCATGGCGCTCACCGAAGAGCAGGCGGGCTCGAGCCTGGCCGACGTGCGCACCACCGCACGACCCGCCGCCGACGGTAGCTATCGCCTCAAGGGCAGCAAGATCTTCATCAGCGGCGGCGATCACGACCTCACCGAGAACGTGGTGAACCTGGCGCTGGCGCGGGTGGTCGCCGAAGACGGCACGTCGGTGCCGGGCACCCGTGGCCTCTCGCTGTTCATCGTGCCGCGTCGCCGCCCCGAGGGCGGTGGCCTGGTGCCCAACGACGTCACCACCACCCAGGTGATCCACAAGATCGGCTGGCGCGGTTTGCCTTCGATTGCGCTCTCGTTCGGCGATCGGGACGACTGCCATGGCTGGCTGGTGGGCGCGCCGGGCCGCGGCATGTCCCAGATGTTCCAGATGATGAACGAGGCGCGCATCGGTGTGGGCCTCGCCGCGGTGGCCACCGCGTCCGCGGCGTATCACGAGTCGGTCGCCTACGCGCGGAGCCGACCGCAGGGCCGTGACCCGTCGAAGAAGGACGGCGGTCCGCAGATTCCCATCGTGGAGCACGCGGACGTGCGCCGCATGCTGCTCCGGCAGAAGGCCATCGTGGAGGGCGCGCTATGCCTCTCGCTCACCGCCGCGCGCCTGGTGGACCGCGCCGCCCACCACCCCGACGAGACCGTGCGCACCGAGAGCCAGCGCCTGCTGGATCTCTTGACGCCCATCGTGAAGACGTTCCCCGCGGAGCGCGGCTTCGAGTCCGTGGCGCTGGCCCTGCAGATACACGGCGGCTACGGCTACTCCAGCGAGTACCCGGTGGAAGCCTGGCTTCGTGACCAGAAGCTCAACACCATCCACGAGGGCACGAGCGGCATCCAGGCCCTGGATCTTCTGGGGCGCAAAGTGGTGGCCCACGGCGGCGAGTCGCTGACGCTGCTCCTTCGCGAGATCGCCTCCACCGTCGCGGAGGCGCAGAAGTCCGGTGTGGATCCCGCCATCTGCGAGGCGATCGGCACCGGGAGCCAGACCCTGGCCGCCACCACCATGGCCCTGGGGCAGCGTGGCCTCGCCGGCGACGTCGCCGGGATGCTCCTTCATTCCAGCGATTTTCTCGACCTCGCCGCCACGGTGGTCATCGGGTGGCAGCACCTGGCCATGGCCGTGGCCGCCCGGCGGGGCCCCGAGACTCGCCCCGAGCTTTCGGAATTTTATGAAGGAAAACGAATGGCTGCGCAGTACTGGGCGAGCCACGAGCTGCCCCGCGTCGCGGCCCTTTCGGCGCTCTGCACGTCCGCCGAGCCCAGCTACGCCCGGGTCCCCGACGGCGCCTGGTAGCCGGCCCCGGGAATCCCCGAAACGGCTGGAAAACACCGGCCTCTTGCGTGCGCCGGGGCAATCCACTACATCGCTGTGCCATGAGCAACACGAAGCTGAACCCGTGGGACTGGGATTTGCGCGTCCGTGAGCGCAACGTGAAGGCCGGCGTCATCGACGACAAGGACCTCCAGAAGCACCTCGCGGGTCTCGCCGACGTGTCCGATCAGGTGGAGAGCTTCTCCGTGCCGCAGCCGGCGCTCGAGCTTCCGGAAGCGGCCCTGGCCCCCGAGGACGACATCGACGACGAGGAAGAAGACGACGTCGACGACGAGCCCGCCGAAGCTCCCCCGGCTTCTTGAGGCCATCGTGACCGACGAATCGCTTCCGGTCATCGATTTCGCCACGTTCATCATCTCCCTCAGCCACTCGGCGCTGATGCACCTGGGCGCCGCCCCCAACCCCGAGACGAGCCAGGTGGAGATTCACCTCCCGCTCGCGAAACAAACCATCGACCTCATTGGTTTGCTGGAGCAGAAGACCAAAGGCAACCTTACGGGTGACGAGGAGCGTCTCCTCGGCCAGGTCTTGTACGAGCTCCGGATGAAGTACGTCGAACAGTCGAACAAGACCCAGATCTGACCCTAGATCTCGGTTCGCGTCCGATGTGCGCTCCTTTTCGGAGCGCAACTCGAGGCCTTGCGCCTCGGGCGACAGAGGCCTCGCCGGCGCGCCGTTCCGTGCGTACTCTGAGGAACCATGGTGAACCGCATGTCGATGGGACGAACTGGCCTCGTGCTCGTGGCAATGGGCATGGGGGTGCTCTCGTTCGGGTGCAAGGGCGGCAAAGGCAAGGACAAGGCCGACGCTGCGCCGTCCGCCAGCGCCGCGCCCACCAGCACCGAGGCCGAAGCGCACCGCGACCCGCCGGTGCCGGGCGAGGCCCCGACCGGCGTTCTCGCCCGCGGCAGCGTCGCGCCCCTCAGCTTCTCCTCCATCGTGAAGGGAGCCGATCCGTCGGTGGTCACCATCGCCACCATGGAAATCGGGCCCAACGGCCGCAAAGGCAAGGGGCTGGGCACCGGCTTCATCATCGACAAAGACGGCACCATCCTCACGAACAACCACGTGATCCGTGGCGCCGAGACCATCTCCGTGCGGACCTCCGACGATCGCGAGTTCAACGGCGACATCATCGGTCGCGATCCGCGCACCGACATCGCTGTCATCCGCATCAAGGCCAAGGGGCTCAAGCCGATTCCCCTCGGCGACTCCGAGAAGGCCGACGTGGGCGACTGGGTGGTGGCCATCGGCAACCCGTTCGGCCTCTCCCACACGGTGAGCGCAGGTATCGTGAGCGGCAAGGGGCGCTCCCGGGACGACGTTCCCCTCGACCCGAGCGGCTACTACGACTTCATCCAGACCGACGCCTCCATCAATCCCGGCAATTCCGGCGGCCCGCTCCTCAATCTCTCGGGCGAGGTGGTGGGCATCAACACCGCCATTCGCGGCGGGGGCGCCCAGGGCATCGGCTTCGCGATCCCCATGGCCATGGTCAAGCAGCTCCTGCCCATGCTCCTCCGCGACGGCCACGTCACCCGTAGCGCGCTGGGCATCCAGATCAAAGACGTGCGGGAGCTTCCGGACGAGCGCCGAGCCCGGCTTCGCATCGGCGACGACCACGGCGCCCTCGTGGAGTTCGTGGCACCCGGGAGCGCGGCCGCCAAGGCGAAGCTCGAGCCGGGCGACGTCATCGTGGCTTTCGAGGGCCAGGCCATCGACAAGGCGACCCGCCTTCAGTGGCTGGCCAGCACCGCCGGAGTGGGAAAGACCGTCGTGCTGAAAGTCTCGCACTCCGGCGAGGTGGCCGATCGCAAGGTCACCCTGGGTGAGCTCGACGAGCCCAAGGGCCGCGGCGAAGCGCCCGCCAAGGGCGGCGGCGGGTCTCCCTTCGACGACGACGACCATTGATCGCCCCGCGCGTCGCGGTGTCGATAGTCCGAGGCCGGGCGGCTTTCCGCCGTTTCCGCGGTTTCCCGGGGCATTTGCCCGATTCCGTAGTACCCTGGCCACCATGACGGTGCGGCCCGGCAGACTCGGGGGGATGGCCCCATCGACGATGATCGACGACCCGCCGGACTCGCCGAGGGGGGCGGATGAGCAGGTGCGGCTTACGCCGCCGCCTCCTACCCCGGTTCCTCCATCCTCGGTGAATAACGCCGCGGAAATAGCGTCCAATAATAAACAAGCTCGGATACGGGAGGCAGAGGAAGACCGTGCGCTCATCGCGCAAGCACAGACTGGAGACCGACAGGCATTTCGAAAGCTCGTGGAGCGTCATCAGCGCCGCGCCTTCGCAATCGCAGTCGGGCTCGTCCGCGACGAGAACGACGCCCGTGAGCTCGTTCAAGACGCCTTCCTGCGCGTGTACCGCAACCTCGGTACCTTCCAGGGCACCTCGAGCTTCTTCACCTGGCTCTACCGCATCATCACCAACCTCAGCATCGACCTCATCCGCAAGCCCGGGCGCCAAGTGGGCGACCCCGAAGCGCGCGACGTCGACGAGAGCCAGGAAGCCGACTTCCCGCTGGTCAGTCGCGTCGACGGCGCAGACCCGGTCGACGTCGTCCGCCGCCGAGAGATCGCCGGCCGTCTCCAGCAGGCGCTGGATCAACTTCCCGAGTACCACCGTGGCGTCATCCTCATGCGAGAGGTGGAGGGGATGAGCTACGAAGAAATGGCCGAAGCGATGAGCGTCTCGAAGGGGACCATCATGAGCCGCCTCTTTCACGCCCGGCAGAAGCTGCAGCGTGCGCTGTCCGATTGTTACGAAGAACAGGTGGGGGCGCAGCCGCCTCCGGACTCCGAAGGGCCTTCCGAAGAAGGGGGGGCATCATGAGAAAGCCAGCGCTGACCCAAGAAGATTTGCAGCTCCTGATGCGGTTCGCCGACGGTGAGGTCTCGGCCGAAGAGGAGACCCGCGCGGTGCGCATGCTCGCCCAGCACCCGGACGCCCACGACGTGGTCCTCGAGACCATGACGCTCGGTGACTGGGTCCGGGAAACCGCCGAAGCGCCCACCATGGGCTTCGACATCAGCGGCGCGGTCATGGCTCGCCTCGACGTCGGCGACCAGCCCAAGCACTCGGCCGATCGCCCGACGATGCCGTCGCCCGCCACCGCCGAGGCCCGAAAGGTCCTGGCGTTCCCC
>JABFRG010000271.1 GCA_013141295.1 Polyangiaceae bacterium | reverse complement strand
ACATCCGTGTCCTTCATATCGACGCATTTCGATCGAACCGCCGCGCCGTGCAAGCTCAGACCTTCGCGTGCCGACGTTTGCAGTCACACGATCCATTGCCGCCCCGGCTGGATCTGCACCCACTTCGATACAAGTTTTGTGCGCAATACAGGATGTAGATTTAGGTTCTATGATGAGCGAAGAAGTGTAAAGTTGATGGTGTGGCAAAACGGTGGGGATGTAGTGGTATGGCATCTGGGGAAGGTCAATAGATCTGCTTCCATGGCCGAAGCGACGCCGCTACACGAGGTGTCACGGGGTTCGTGTCCGAATTGATGCCGAACTTGCTTTTTGGTCTGCCAGCTATCCCGATGGATCAAGCGTTGCTGGAGAATGCAGTGGGCTTGGGCGGCATAGCGCCAGGCGCTTGTGGCCGGTGTCGGTTGGTCGTGCTGGGGTCAGCCGCTGCACGCAGGCAACACGTCCTAACGATCGACGAACGAGACCGAACAATTCGCCGTGCCCAATCATTTGTAGCCTTCCGAAACGAGACCGAGGGTGGCGCGCTCGAGACCGTTGAGACGGAGCGCCTTGTTGTCTACGAGCCAGAGCTCGATCTGCAGGACGAAGCCTCGCTAGTCGATGAATTGCGCGTTCCGCCTTGGTAGCGTGCGCCCCTAGGGGAAATCCACGACGTTTACGGTGAGGGGACATGGTGAAGAAGAGCCGTGACGAGATCCAGGGGTGGGAATTCGACTGGCTCGCGCGCGACGCGGACGGCAATGTCGCGCTGCTTTCGACCGCGGGCGGTGGATACGCGCCGGAAGAATTCTTGCGCGATACCGACCTTCACGATGCTGCGATCCGGGAGATTCTCGCCCTGGAGCCCTCCACCGAAGCCGTGTTCGCTCCCGAGTTGGCGGCCAACCTAGCCAACACGTGGCGCTTGGTCGCTGAGCGAGGTCTGTTTGCCTTCGACGCCGACCCGAGCGGCGGCCCCTATCGCCTCGTGGCCGCCCCGCGCGTGCCCAGGCCGTCCAGCATGCTGCCTCCGCTGGCCGCGGCGGCAACCGCCAGGCTCGTGCTCGAGCACGTTCACTTCGAGAGGCCCTTGCCCGACGTCTTGAAGTTCCGTTGAGCGTCGGGCGTCGACGCGATACACTTGCGTCCTGCGCTATGGGGGCTCTCGCCATGAATCATCTTCGCTCGGTCGGCCTTGTCGGGGCGGCGTTGGCCATCGTGGGGTCGATGAGCTGCGGAGCGACGAGCACTGCCGTTCCCGAGTACACGGGACTGGATACCGTGAACCAAGATGCCGGCGGCCCGGCGGACGCGGGGGTCCCCGATGGGTGGGTCGTCGAGGACGGACAGCCGGAGCTTTGCGTCGTCCCAGAGAATCTGCCGCCGGTCGCTGCTTCGTCGACCGTGTGCAGCCCTCGCCCGGGCACTCATTGTGTGCCGGACGTCTGGTTCTGCCTCTCGAAGTGGTCACCGTTCTTCTACGACGGCACCGAGATGTCCGTTCTGAAGACGAACGGCAAGCGCGAGCCGCGACAGATTGTGTGGACGCCGCGGTTCATGCTGGATCGCTATCCGGTGACCAACGCCGAGTACGCGGCCTATGTCTCTTCCATGGGCGCGTCGCCGCCGCCCGATCTCCTGGAATACACCTTTGCGCCCGACCCCAGCCCCGGCCAAGGGATGGTGCCTCGACCCACGGGTTGGAGACAAGGGCAGCCGGAAAAGTTCAGGATGGACCATCCGGTCGTGGGCGTCACGCGCGCAGAAGCGCAGGCGTATTGCGCGGCAAAGGGCGGTCGCTTGCCGTCGGTCGCCGAAGTGATGCGCGCCGGCCAGGGCCCGGCACCCCAGACGCAACGATATCCCTGGGGCAGTGTGTTTCCCTATCCCGCCGGTGGCTTCGAGCCCGCGCGGATAGGCGCTGCTCCCTTTACGTCGCCCGTCGACACCATCTGGGGCGACCTCGGACCCTACGGAACGCACGGCCTGGTCTCGAACGTCGGAGAATGGCTCGGCACGTGTGAAGAGGAGGCGCGCACCACCTTCGCCTCCGACGCCCCACTGGCGCTGGGATCGACTGTCGTCGCAGCCCGTTGCAGGGACGCCGTGCTCACCACGAACATTCCCGACATATCGGCCAGACTCTTCGTGGGTCAGATCATCCGTTCCATCCACGTCGAGGGCCGTACCGCCGTGATTCGCTACCTTCGCGAGCGGATCGGAAAAGGCAGCTCCGCGTTCGACACCGGAACTGTGATTACCCAAGACCCAACGGTCTCCACGGTGCAGGACGCGGCCGGCAACGACTACCGTGACTTCGCCATCGGCTTTCGATGTGCGTACGAGGCTCCATGAAAACTATTCTCCTGATTCTTGCAGCCGGGTTCGTCGTGGAGGCGTGCAGCAGCACCAGCACGCCCGCGCCCGCACCGGTCGACGCCGCCGCCGAGGCGCAAGCTGCTGTGGACGCGGGCAAAGAAGCGGCCGCCTGCGTGCCCTCCGGGGGCGCGTGCGACCCCGACAAACCCAACTGCTGCGCTGGCAGCGCATGCCAAGGCGTCGACGTCCCGGGGCAACCCAGCTCCGGAACGTGTCTGTAGCGCGGAGAGGCGTTGCCCTTTGCTTGGGCTTGCGTAGACTTTCCTACGAAGACAGGGGGACCGTGAGCAAGACGCGCTTGTACCAGGGATTTGTCGTGGCACTGGCGCTGCTCACTGCCTGCGCGAGCTCCACTCGCCAGGAGAGCGGCGACGCCGGCGCCTCGTGGGCTCGCCCGCCGTTCACGCCTCCGGTGGTCCCGCCGACGAAGCCGGTTGCGCTGACGCCGAGCACCGTGGACGCGTTCATCGTTTTTGCTTCGGAGGCCGTGGGGCCCGACCGAACCACCATGCTCGCGGAGCTCGAGAAGGGGGTCGCCGATCCCGCGACCCGGGCTGCGCTGGCGGAAGCGGTCGACCGATATTGGGTCGTGGGCGGCGCGATCGATGTACTCTACATCATGCTCTGTCGCTTGATCTCCACGGGCAGGGTGGATGAAGCGTTCCCGGCGCTGAAGGTTCGCATCCTGCTGGAGCTCGCTCCAGGCTCGCCCGCGGCGGAGAACCAGATGGTGTCGATGGAGACCGTTGCGTGCCTGCGGAGCGCAGACGCCCGCGCGTTCACCCAGGAGCGCGCATCGACCGGCGATGGGAGCGTGGTGCAGAAGACCGCCAAGCGGCAGATCGAGTCGCCGATCTGCGAATGGCTATGAATCCGCGGAACGTCGCTTGCGCACTGCTGTTCCTCGGCTGCGCGTCGACGGCCACGCCCGCGCCGTCGGTGCGCGACGAGCATCCGCCGGTGTCCGGAGATGCGGCGATCACCGAGGCCTGGTTCGCCGAGGCACGCCATCACGCGTGGGAATGCGATGCGCAAGCGCACGAATCCATCATTCCGGGGCACAAGAACGTGCGCACCTGCTCCAACGATGTGGCCCGCAACAGTCGCGGAAGCGTGATGACCGTGGGCGCCGCGAACGTCATCGAGCAAACGCGGCTCGGCGGCATCGCGCCCTGGCGCTACGACTTCTCGGTCAAGATCGCCGCGGGCGAGGGCCGTGCGACCTGGTTCTTCGGCAGCGTCGTCGAGGGCAAGCTGGCGCAGGCGAGCCGTGGAGACGTTCCACCAGGCTACAACTGCGCGGCCTGCCACGAGTCGACCGTCCCCACCGCCATCGCCCGCGACTACGTCTTCCGCACCATTCCGTAGGTTTCTTGCCCCGCTCGGGCGCGCCGCAGCAGGATGCGCGTCATGGTCTCCGAGCGTCGTCACACCCGTTCTTCGAATCGCTGGATTGCACTCTTCCACCTCTTCGCGCAGCGGGCTCCGGCCGGCGCGGTGCTGGCGGACGATCAGGGGCTGCCGCTGGTCGCGGTGGGCATGCCCGATGCGGAAGCGGATGTTGCCGCTGCCGAGCTGGTGCGTACCAACGAACCGCCGATCGCGACCGCGCTGGGGCTCGAAGTGCGCCTCTTCGTGCGCGCCCTCGATGCGCAGGCGCAGCGATGGCTCGCTTCCGACGTGGCGCGCATCCTCGCTATGCCTTGAGCTGCGCGACGAGCTTCTTCGGCGCCACCAGGCGATAGGCATCTTCGAGGCAGCGCGCCACTTCCACCCAGTTCACGGCCCGCTTGCGATCGCCGTCGCGGCGAAGGCGCATGCCGATCCAACCGCGGTGACCCACGTAGGGCGGCACGAAGAAGTCGTCCGGGCGCGCTTCTACCAACATGGCCTGGATGCCGAGCGGGGCGGGGCACCAGAAGGCGAGGTGGGTGGCGCCGTGATGGTGATCGTCGAGGGTCGCGAGGGTCTTCTTGCCGCCCACGAACCACGCGCACTCGCCGTGGCTCGGGCGCTCGATGACCTCGGGGAGGGCGAGGCAGATGGCCCGGAGGCGTTCCACCAGCTTCTCGTCGGCGGCGGAGCGCTCGCGCTTCACGCAGCCCCGCCTTCTCCCACCTCGTCGAAGTGGATGCGCCCCTCGGCGCCGCGGGCGAAGAAGCTCCGGACCTCGACGCCGGTGTGGTTGCCACGTACCCAGCGGTCGGCGGCCTTGAGGTCGGCGAGCTGCCGCCGGTGCATGGCGGCGGGGGAGTCGTAGGGGAAGCGATGCTTGTAGTACCCGCACCCGTCGTGGGCCACGAGCAGCATGTGCTTGGTGTGGTGGCCCTGGATCAAGAAGGTGAGGGCCGCGCGAACCGTCTCGATGCCGCCCAGGTTGCCGGAAGTGAGCTCCACCAGGGCCGCCCCGCCCGGGATGGTCAGAGTGTCGATGCGCGCGTGGCCGAGGTCTTCGGCGAGCTTCTCCACGGCGTTCGTGAAGCGGCCGTCGGAGCAGTAGAGCGCGAGGACATCCGGGTGCTTTGCGTCAAACGGAAGCTTGGAGGAGAACGTGCCCATGGGGCCGATGGTACCTCTTCTGGGCCGGGCCATGACCTTCTCGGCGCCGGGTCCAGGAAAATTCTCCAACGATTTCGTGAGCCGATTCCCGGCGGTGGGGGCCTCTCCTGGGCGAAAGGACGGCGTAGCGCCGATTGCGAGACCGCCGTCGCCGTGATACGCCCGCGATCCTACAAATGATTCTCGTCGAAGCTCGGAATCTCCCCGCCCATGTCGGTATCATCATGGACGGCAACGGCCGTTGGGCGCAGCAACGAGGCCGGTCGCGGGTGGATGGTCACCGGGAAGGCTCTAACACGGTGCGTCGCGTGGTCCGCGCGGCCCGCAAGCTGGGGCTCAAGGCCCTTACGCTCTACGCCTTCAGCGAGCAGAACTGGGCGCGGCCCGAGACCGAGATCGACGCGCTGTGGATCCTCCTCCGGGAGTTCTTGCTCTCCGAGCGCAACGAGATCCTCGACAACGGCATTCGCCTGAACGCCATCGGCAACGTGGGCAAGCTCCCCTCCATCGTGCGCGCGGTGCTCGAGCCCTTGCGCCGCGAGAGCGAAGAGAACGTGTCGATGACCCTGAACCTGGCGCTCAGCTACGGCGGGCGCGAAGAGATCGCCACCGCCGCCAAGGAGCTGGCCAAGCGCGTGGCCGCCGGCACCATGACCCCCGACGAGGTCACCCCCGAGGCGCTGCACCGGCTCATGCCCAGCCTGGCGGTGGGCGATCCCGATCTGGTGATTCGCACCGGCGGCGAGCACCGCATCTCGAACTTCCTCCTCTACGGGCTCGCCTACGCCGAGCTCTACTTCACCGACGCCCTGTGGCCCGAGTTCGAGGTGGAAGACCTCTACAAGGCCATCGCCGCCTACCAGGCCCGAGAACGCCGCTACGGCAAGGTGGGCAAGGCCGCGCCGGTGCAGAGCGGCGCCCAAGTCATTCGCCTCGCGGTCTGAGGGAGCCCGTCGTGTCGGAAGTGGCCGCCAAGAAGCCAGCGTCGAACCTCGCCCTGCGGGTCGCGAGCGCCGTGGTGGCGTTGCCGCTCATCCTTTTGCTCCTCTTCAAGGGCCCCCCGTGGGGCTTCTTCCTGCTGGTGCTGCCGGCGGCGCTGCTCGGGGCCTTCGAGCTCTTCGCCATGACCCACCCGGGCGATCGCCTCTCGCAGACGCTCGGCGTGCTGCTCTCGGCGGTGGCGACCCTCACGCTCTATCTCTTCGGCCAGGACGTCCGGGTGCTCACCACGGTGTTCGTGGCCATCCCGGTGCTCGGACCTTTGCTCACGCTGGTGCGCCTGGGCGACGTGAAGACCGCGGCGCTCCGCGCCCTTTCGCTCAGCTCCGGTCCGCTCTTCGTGGCGGTGCCCCTCACGCTGCTGGCGGTCATGCGCCGCGATGCCGGAAATGACGGCCCCGCGTTCGTGGTGGCGGCGCTCACGTTTGCCTGGGGCGCCGACACCGGCGGCTACTTCGGCGGCCGCTTCTTCGGCAAGCACAAGCTCTACGAGGCGGTGTCGCCCAAGAAGACCGTGGAGGGCGCGCTAGGCGGTCTCCTCGGCGCGGTCATCGGCGCCACCATCATCCACTTCCTGCTCCTGCCCACCACGCCGCTCTGGCACCTGCTCGGTCTCGCGGTGGTGGCGGGCGCGCTGGGTCAGGCCGGCGATCTCGGCGAGTCGCTGCTGAAGCGCAGCGTGGGCGTGAAGGACTCCGGGGCGATCGTGCCGGGGCATGGGGGCATTCTCGACCGGGTCGACGCACTCCTGCTCACCAGCACCGTCGTGTACCTCTACACACTGTGGCGGCATTGAACGACCGCGCGTGAATGCCCCACCCACGGGGCATCTGGCCCCGGGCGATCGCGGCACTTTTCCTCACTATTTACGACTTCGTCATGACGCAGTCGGGCGGCACACCGCGTGCTTTGCGATGCTGCGCGATGTCGAACGCCTGACGCGTTCGCGCGCCGAGGCCGCTCGTGCGGCAACCGACCACCATGGACTTACGGTTCGTTCCGCATCGCTTCAGCTTGCCGCGTAGCTTTCTTTCTTTCCTGGTTTCGGTTGCGACGGTCCTCGGCGCGGCATCCTGGAGCAATCGGGCGCGCGCCGAGGATCCCCTCAACTCGAGCTCGGGTGTGAAGCAGGTGGAGCTGACCCCTCCCTCCGGCGAGTCGAGCACCGAGTTCAACATCCTGCCGGTGGTGGGCGGTAGCTCCGACATCGGTATCGGCGCCGGCTTCTTCGCCGGGCTCGCGAGGATCAAGCCGGGCTACGAGCCGTTCCTGTGGAACCTCCAGAGCGCCTCGCTCTTCACGTTCAAGCTCGAGGGCGGAGGCATCACGCTGCCGTACCAGGACTTCTCCCTGAAGCTGACGGTGCCTCGCCTCTTCGGCGAGCCGATACGGATGGAGATCCTCGGCGCGTACACCTGGGAGACGACGCTCCGCTACAACGGCATCGGCAACGCCTCGCAGATGCGCATGCCCGCCGGCGCAGGGGAAGACTACGATCGCTACAAGCGTCTCCACCCTCAGATCGACATCTCGTTTCGTGTGCGCCTGGTGGACCACGTGGCGCTCCGTTTTGGCGGGCGCTACGTGCAGAACTGGATCGATATTCCCGAGCGCTCTCGCATTCGCGACGACCTCGCGAGTGGCGACCACGACCTGGTGCGCCTCATCGGCAGCACCGCCGACCACGCGGTGATCCTGGGCAAGCTGGGCCTCGAATGGGACAACCGCGACAACGAGGTCTCGCCCCACTCCGGTTTCTATCACACCGCCGACGTGCGCCTCAGCCCCGGGCGCTCGACCTTTCTGCCCTTTCCGTACGCCGAGGTCTCGGTCATCGGTCGCGCCTACATTCCCATCTGGAAGCCGCGCATCACGCTGGCGCTCCGGGCGGTCGGCAACGTGATGATCGGCGATCCCCCCTTCTACGAGCTCTACCGCTACGACGACGTCAACGCCATCGGCGGCTCGACCGGTCTCCGCGGGGTCGCGGCGCAGCGCTTCTACGGCAAGGTCAAGCTCTTCGGCAACGCCGAGCTGCGCACGGAGCTCTTCGACTTTCACGCCTTCGGCAAGAAGATGATCTTCGGTGTCGCTGCCTTCTTCGACGGCGGGCGCGTCTTCGCCGACACCGCCTTTCGCCCGCAGCTCGACGGTCGAACCGCCGGCATGAAGTACGGCACCGGCGGTGGCCTTCGGGTGCAGTCCGGTTCTTCCTTCGTGGTTCGCGCCGACGCGGCATGGTCTCCGGACGCCGACCCGATCGGCCTCTACGTCTCGGCTGGCCAGGCATTTTAGTGGGAAGCCAGGCCGCGCGTCGGCTACGCTTCGAGCATGCGCAACATGCTCATTCTGGTCGTGCTGGTGGTCGGCGCCGTCGCGTGTGCGGGGCTCGCCAAGGACATCACCAAGGGTGCGAACAGCACCGAGCGCGAGATGAACGGTCGCCGTACGCCGGTCGTCGATAGCGAAGCCGGAGCCCCGGCCACCTCTGGCACGTCGAGCACCCCCGCCGACTGAGCTTGCTTCGCTCCTGAGAAAGCCGGCGTCCTGCTCTTGTCCCGCGGAGAGGGAGGGGGAGCCGCCATTCGTCGACGCCGTGAAGGGCGCCGAGATATCTCGCCCACGACGGAGCAAGTGGTTCGG